>NZ_BSQE01000003.1:0-216246 GCF_030268185.1 Pseudomonas sp. NBRC 100443 | reverse complement strand
GCAGGCTGCGGCTCGGCCGGCGCGGCGGTCAAGGCCGTCTCGGGGTTCTGGCGGAAGGCGCGGATACGCTGGATCAGGGCGTCCGGGTCGGTCAGCGGCTGCCCGGCCTGCAACTGGTCGAGCTGCTGCGCCAGGCAGTCGTGGCAGGCCTGGAGCAGCCCGGCCAGGCCGGGGCCGGCCTGGAAGCGCTGGTCGAGCAGGCCTTCGTAGAGCGATTCCAGTTCATGGGACAGGTCGCCGATCTCGCGGATCTCGGCCATGCGCGCGCCACCCTTGAGGGTGTGCAGGTCGCGTTGCAGGGTGGACAGCGGCGCCGGCGTCTCCGGGGCCTGACTCCACTGCGCCAGGGCCTGGCCGGCGCTGTCGAGGATGTCCACGGCCTCTTCGAGGAAGATCGCCACCATTTCCTCGTCCAGCGTCTGCACGGGGTTGGCCGCGCGAACGTCTTCCGGCTCGACCGGCGCGGGCTCCTGCGCCTCGGCGAGCGGCGCCGCCGGCCATTTCAGGCCTTCGGGCAGGTCTTCCGGTGCGGTGGGGCGGTCGAGCAGCAGCTCTTCGTCCTCCAGCGGGAAGTCGTCGGCGGTGAGCTGGTCGAGGTCGATGAAATCGCTCTCGCCGTCGGCCTCCGCCTGCACCGGCTCGGATGCCTCATCGGCCTCCACGGCGGGCGCCTGGAGCAGGCGCTGCAGGGCCTCGACCTGTTGCGGGCAGGCGCTGACCTGCAACGCCGCGGCCACCTGGTCCATCATGCCGATCAGCGCCTCGTGGGCGTCTTCGGCGGCGCCGAAGAAGTCGTCGCTCACCGCCAGCCGGCCCTGTTGCACCGCGCCGTAGACGGCCAGCAGCGCTTCGCAGAGTTCGGCCATCTGCGGCAGCTCGGCCTGCTGCGCGCCCTTGGCCAGTGTCGCCAGCTCCTCGTGCAGGGCGCCCAGCTCCTGGCCTTCGTGGGGGTGTTCGCGCCAGCGGCCGAGCAGGTCCTCGGCGTCCAGCAGGATGTTCATGCCCTCGGCGAGGAACAGGCTGAGCATCTGCGGATCGCCGCCACTCTCGCCGCTTTCGCCGCGACGCTTGGCCTCCGCGGCCTCCAGGCGCTCCTGCTGGACCTGGGCGATGCGCTGCAGCAACTCGTCGCCGCCGTCGATGTGCGCCAGCGGACGGCCGGCGTCCAGTTGTTGCAGACCCACCCTGAGCAGGCGCTCGGCCTCGCGCAGCAGCTCGGCCTCGCGCAGGTCGACCTGCAGCAGGTTGGTCTTGAACTCCTTCACCAGCCGCTCCAGCGGCGTGGCGATTTCCGCGATCGGCAGGATGCCGGCCATGTGCGCGCTGCCCTTGAGGGTGTGCAGGGCGCGTTGCAGGTCGTCGGTGACCGGCTGGGGCAGCTCGCGGTCGCAGTCGGCGAGGAAGCCGCCGAGGGTTTCCAGGTGGGCTTCGGCCTCGTTGCGGAAGATTTCCAGCAACTGCGGGTCGAGACCTTCGTCCAGGGCCGCGGCTTCGACCGCCGGCTCCAGCGCCACCTCTTCGACCGCCGGTGTTTCCCCGCCTTCCGGCGGCGGCACCGGTTCGCCCTTGGCCAGGGCGTGGGCGGTGGCGGCGAGCTGGTCGACGTCGTCGCGCTGGCGCTGCGCGCTGGCGGCGAACTCGTCCACCAGCGCCGGCATCAGCGCCACCACGTCGCCGATCACCTGCAGCACCGGCGCGCTGGCCGCGATGCTGCGGTCGAGCACGCGGTTGAGCAGGTTCTCGATGGACCAGGCCAGTTCGCCGACCACCAGCGCCCGGACCATGCGCCCGCTGCCCTTGAGGGTGTGGAAGGCGCGACGGATCTCGGTCAGCGCTTCGCGATCGTCGACGTCGGCCTGCCAGCGCGGCAGGTATTCGTTGATGGTTTCCAGGACCTCGCCGGCCTCTTCGATGAAGACCTCGCGCAGCTCCTCGTCCACCGGTTCCTCGTCGGCCGGCGGCGGCAGCAGGCTGGGCGGCACCTCGCGGGCCGGCGGGTTGATCGCCTGGGCCGGGGTGGCCATCACCTCGGCCAGGGACAGCGGTTTCGCCTCCTCCGGCTCGGCCTCGGGCTCGATCGGCGGTGATGGCAGCTCGACCTCGGGCAGGTCCAGCGCGGCCATGTCCAGGTCTTCCCAGGCCTGGTCCGCGGCGCTGGGCTGCTCGCTGGCCGGGGCCTCGTCAAGGTCCGGGGCCGCTAGCTCGGGCAGTTCTTCCAGAGATGACCCAGGCGCATCGAACGGGGCATCCAGCTCCAGCGCGGGCAGTTCGTCGCTCGCCGGCGGCTCGTCGGCGAGGGGTTCCAGGCTCCATTCGCCCAGGGCCGGTGCGCTATCGCCAGGTTGCGGCGCGTCGAACGCCAGGTCCCATTCGAGTTCGCTGGGCGGCGCCGACGGGTTGGTTTGCGGCTCGGCCCCGGCATCCAGTGCCGGCAGGTCCTCCAGGCTCCACGAGGTGTCGGAGGTGGAGGGGGTTTCTTCGTCCAGCGTCCACTGGATTTCGCCTTCCGCGGCTGCGGGGCTCGCGGCGGCATCCAGGGCCGGCAGGTCGTCGAGGGTCCAGGAATCGCCTGCGGCCGCCAGGCCCGGGGCTGCGGGCGCCACTTCGGAGCCGGGCAGCGGCTCCAGGCTGTCCAGGGACAGGCTCTCGTCCAGCGACCAGCTCGGCTCCACCGGATCGGCGGGCGATTCCAGCGGCGCGTCCAGGCTGAAGTCGACGCCGGCATCGTCGAGCGCCGACGTCTCAGGCTCGGCCAGGGTCCAGTTGTCGTCGGAGACCAGCAACGGCGCCTCGACGTCCTCGCGGATCGGCGCCGCTTCCTCGGTGGCCGGCAGGTCCCACGCCAGCTCGTCGCCGGGCTGGGCGAGATCGCCGGCATTGGCCGGTTCCCAGCCGGGCTCGGCGGCGAAGGCCTGGGCGGCCTCGGGCACTATGTCGTCTGGCGCCTGAAGCTCGTCGACGACGCCCTGTTCCGCCAGCACGTCGGCGGCGGCGCTGCTCGCCAGCAGGTCGATTTCCGCCAGCGCCTCGTCCGCCGGGGCGTCGAGCGTCGGCATGTCGAGGATGGAAGGCCGCGGCTTGAGCGGATAGCCCAGCTGCTCCAGGCTCTCCTCGGCGACGTCGAGGATCAGCTCGCCGGAGCTGCCCTGGTCCTCGGAGAGGCGTTCGAGGTAGTACTCGACGCCGGTGATGGCGTCGGCCAGGGTGTCCAGGCTGTGCCAGTCCGGCACCGCCTGGCGTGCCAGCAGCTGTTCCTGGATGTAGCGGTTGCAGGCCTCCAGCAGCCGGGCCGCGCGCCCCTGGTCGATCATTTCCAGGCCGCCGCGGACCTGGGTCAGCAGTTCCGGCACCCGCGCCAGGTGCTCGTGGTTCCACTGCGAGGCGATGAACTCGATGATGGCGTCCTTGGCCAGCTCCAGGCCGTTGCGCGCCTCCTTGATCACCACCTGGTGGATCTGCGCCACGTCGGTGGTCGGCAGGCGGCTCTCCTCGTCGCCATGTTCCTCGCTGGGCCCGGCCATGCCGGCCAGGGTGGCCTCGACGTAGAGCAGCGCGCCGGCGACGTCCATCAGGGTGGCGTCGCTGGGCTCGCGGCGCCGGTCGGCCAGGGCGCCGACCACTTCGAGCTGGTCGAGGATCACCCGGCGCGGCTGGCCGAAGCCGAGCACCGCCAGGGTATCGGCGATCTGCTTGAGCGGCGTCACCAGGGCCTGGAGGTCCGCCACCGAGGAGCGGTCGCTGCGCACGAAGAGGTCGAGGCTGTCCTTGACCCGCACCAGTTCCTCGCACAGGGCGCCGACCACCGAGCGCATGGCGTCGCGGTCCGGGCCGGCCAGGCGGGCGCGCTCCTCGTCCACCACGGCGGCGCCGGGCAACGCCTCGTCGAGACGGTACTCGTCCTTGACCTCGCGCACCTTGGGCGACTGGTCGGACGCCTTGGCCACATAGAACAGCAGGTTCTTCACCAGTTCGTCGGGCGCCGCCTGGTTCATCCCGTCTGCGCCCTCCTCGACCAGGCGCTTGAACTCGCGGTCGACCTGGCGCAGCAGGTTGCGCACCGTGGTGCCGTTGGCGATGCTGCCGTTGGCCAGGCCCTCGACCATGGCCGAGGCGATGGTCCACAGGCGGCCCAGCGGGGCCTCCTTACACAGCGATTCGAGGCGGGCGAAGACCCGCGCCATGTAGCCCAGGTTGGTCGGCAGGTCCTGGTTGCGGATCACCCCGACCAGCGCCACCTGCAGCATCTGCCGCAGCTTGCGCAGCAGCGTCGGCAGCTCGGAGGTGCGCAGGCGCGCCAGGGCGTCGTGGGGCAGCAGAGGCTTGCCGCCGGACAGATCGGGGGCGAACAGGCTGGTTTCCGAGAGCAGTTTCTCGCCGCGGGCGGCGCGCAGGTCGTTGAGCAGCGGCAGCACCACCATCGGCAGGTCGCGGCGCGCGCTCTGGATGCGGTCCAGGTACACCGGCAACTGCAGGATGGCCTGCATCAGCACTTCCAGGGCCTCGCCCTGGCTGGGCACGCGCTGGTCGATCAGCGCCTGGGTGAGCTGCTCCATTTCCTCGGCGAGCAGGGCGGCGCCATAGAACTCCACCATCTGCAGGGTGCCCCGCACCTGGTGGACGTGGGCCAGGCAGAAACCCATGCGCGTGGGGTCCTGCTGGTTCTCGACGAACGCCTCCAGGGCCTGCCGCGCCTGCTTGAGGGTTTCGGCGATCTCGCCTTTCACCCATTCCAGGGCGACATAATCGTGCCGATCACCCATAGCCACTCCACTCATGTGTCTGTGTCATCCCTTCCGGGTAAAGGCCAGAACCCGCTCGTCGGCCACCGGCACCAGGTCCGGGTGCTGCCATTCGGCAACCTCGCCAACGCCTATCACCAGCAGCCCACCCGGCGCCAGGCGCTCGGCCAGGCGGTTGAGGATGTCCCGGCGCCGCCAGCGGCGGAAGTAGATCAACAGGTTCTGACAGAAGATCACGTCCAGGCCGGACATGGGCGCCTGCCCCAGGTCCAGCACGTTCAATCGCGTACAGCACACCCGCTCGGCCAGCTCGGGTCGAACCCGGTAGCGGCCGTCGGCCTCTTCCCGGAAATAGCGTTGCCGCAGTTCGTCCTCGACATCCGCCAGCTTGCGCGCCGGGTACAGCGCCTCGCGGGCCTTGCCCAGGGCGCTGAGGCTGATGTCGGTGCCGCTCACCCCATACAGCGACGGCAGTTCCAGCTCGCGCAGCGCCTCGGCGATCACCATGGCCAGCGAGTACGGCTCCTCGCCGCTGGAACAGCCCACGCTCCACAGCGCCAGCGGCCGCCCCAGCGCCGGCAGGCGCTCGCGGACGTAGCCGGCGAGCAGCTCGAAGGACGGAAGGTGGCGGAAGAAGCGGGTTTCCTGGACGGTCAGGCGGTCCAGCAGGTTCGACCACTCCACCGCGCCCCGCGGGCCGTCGGTGACCTGGCGGTAGTAGCTGGCGTAGTCGCCGATGCCCAGCTCGCGCATGCGCGCGCCCAGGCTGGTCTGCAGGAAGGTCCGGCGTTGTTCGTTGACTACAACGCCGGTGCGTTCTTCCAGCAGAGCCTGCCAGTCGCGGAACTCCGCCGCCGACATGTCGGCCAACGGCTGCAACGACCAGACGCCAGTTGCCTGCATGTCGCGCCTCTCGCTCAAGACTGTCGTGCGCGGCGCCCTTCAGCCCCGCGCACCTCCGCTCAGGCCCGTTCTGCCAGGTCCGGCAGTTTGAAGCCGGATACCGAGTTGCGCATCTCGCTCGCCATCTTCGCCAGGTTGCCGATGCTGCGCGCAGTGGCGGTGGTACCGGCGGAGGTCTGCGAGGTGATCTCCTGGATCACGTTCATGGTGTTGGAAATGTGGCCGGCGGACGACGCCTGCTGACGGGCGGCGTTGGAGATGTTCTGGATCAGCGCCGCCAGGGTCTTGGATACCTTCTCGATCTCTTCCAGGGCCACACCGGCGTCCTGCGCCAGGCGGGCGCCGCGCACCACTTCGGAGGTGGTCTGCTCCATGGAGATCACCGCTTCGTTGGTGTCGGTCTGAATGGTCTTCACCAGCGCCTCGATCTGCTTGGTCGCGGCGGAGGAACGTTCCGCCAGGCGCTGTACCTCGTCCGCCACCACGGCGAAGCCGCGGCCCGCGTCACCGGCCATGGACGCCTGGATCGCGGCGTTCAGGGCGAGGATGTTGGTCTGGTCGGCGATGTCGTTGATCAGGCTGACGATGTCGCCGATCTCCTGGGACGATTCGCCCAGGCGCTTGATCCGTTTGGAGGTGTCCTGGATCTGTTCGCGGATGTTGTCCATGCCGGTGATGGTGTTGTGCACCACCTCGTTGCCCTTGTTGGCGATGGCCACGGAACGTTCCGCCACCGCGGAGGATTCGCTGGCGTTCGCCGATACCTGGTCGATGGACACGGCCATTTCGTTGATCGCCGCGGAGGCGCCGGCGATTTCCTGGGCCTGGTGCTCGGAGGCCTCGGCCAGGTGCATCGCCGTGGCCTGGGTTTCCTGGGCGGCGGCGGCCACCTGCACGGCGGTGAGGTTGATGGTTTCCACCAGCTCGCGGAGCTGGTCGATGGAGTAGTTGATGGAGTCCGCGATGGCGCCGGTGAAGTCCTCGGTCACGGTCGCGGCCACGGTCAGGTCACCGTCGGCGAGGTCGGCGATCTCGTCGAGCAGCCGCAGGATCGCCGCCTGGTTGCGTTCGTTCTTCTCGGCGGTCTCGGCGAGGCGGCGGTTGGTCTCGCGCACCATCACCAGGCCGATGAGGATGATCGAGCCGAGGGCGAGGATGCCCAGGGCGACGCTCGCCACCTGGTTGAGGTGACGGCCGCCGGCCAGGTTCTCGAAGCCGTCGGCCAGCTTGGAGGCCTTGTCCAGCAGGGTCTGCGAGCTGCTGAAGATGGTGTTGGCGGACTCGCGGACCTGGAACAGTTCCGGCGAGGTCTCGAGGATCTCGTCCACCGAGCCGGAAACGAACTCGAACAGCTCGGAAACCTCGTTGAGGCGGTCCACCGCCTCGGCGTTGGTCACCTTGGAGATGCTCATCGCCGCGTTGCCTTCCTTCATGCCCTTGAGCACGCGGCCGAACAGGCTGGCGTCGCGGCCGAAGCTGTCGGCGGCCTGTACCGAGTTCTCGTCGCCGGCGAGCACCTTGTTCACCGAGCCGAGGATACGTTCGGCGAGCAGCGACTGGCGCTGGGCCACGGCGACCTGGTCGGCCGGCGCGCCGCTTTCCAGGAGGATGTCCACCACTTCCTCGTAGGTCACCTGCAGCTGCGGGATGGTCTCGGCGAGGGTCGCGGCCACCTGGTGCAGCGAGAGCACGGTCTGTTCGCTGGCGAGGATGGAGTCGGTGTTCTTGCGCAGCAGGTCCCAGTCCTTCTGCACGTCGGCCATCTGCGCCTGCACGGCGGTAGGGCTCGGCGGCAGGCCGGTGCTCTCGTCACCCTTGAGCAGCACGTTCCAGCGCTTCTCGAAGTCGTTGCGGGCCTCCTTCAGCGATTTGAACGCCTCGCTCTTGCCCGCCGCGGCTTCCGTGGCGTTCTTGGCGATCCGCTGCGACAGCACGCGCAGTTCGCCGGCATGGCCGATGTACTGCTTGTCGTGGTTCGACTGGGTGTTGAGGTAGGCGAAGTTGGCGAACAACAGCACGATCGAGACGATCAGGACGATGAACAGCCCCGCGATCAGTGAACTGCTGCGCGCTCCCGCAAAGAGATTGCCTGTCTTGATTTTCTTCATATACGGCCCCCGCCTGGACCCACCACGATTTCGGTTTCCATGTCACGACACGGGCCGGAAGTTCCCGACCCAACCGGTTTCAACTAGCTGGCGACGTCGAGGAAGCCCGGGTGCTGCGCCAGGGCATGCGGGCTGAATACCAGCCAGGGCTGCTCTCGATGGAATACGCCATGAACAAAGGGTTGCAGCGCCGCCTCAAGGGGCGGCAACTGCTCGCTGAAGGCGTCCACCGGGAAGTGCTGCATGCCCAGGACTTCATCGACGATGAGCCCGGCGAACACCTCCCCGTGTTCCACCACCAGCACGCGGCGCTGCTTGCGCAACGGCGACAGCTCCGCGCCGAGAAATCCGCACAGGTCCATGATCGGCAGCAGCCGACCGCGGACGTTGGCCACGCCCCGGACCCACTCGCGCACGCCGGGCAACAGGGTGTAGCGCGGCTCGTGGAGCACTTCGCCGACCTCCCCCATGGGCGCCACGAACAGGCGGCCGGCCATGCGGAAGCCGATGCCGTTCCAGCTCTGCACGACCTCGCGCTGCGCCGGCAGGCCGGCAGCCAGGCGACGGCAGCGCTGGTCGATCTCGACGAGAAGCTGGAAGGGACTCTGGACTTCAGACATGCCGGCCCTGGCCTTTTCTAATAGTTATTCGGGCCCCGCCCGGCGTCAGCCGGCGAGTACCGCATTGATGGTCTTGAGCAGCGTTTCTTCGTCGACCGGCTTGGTCAGGTAGTCGCGAGCGCCCTGGCGCTTGCCCCAGACCTTGTCGGTCTCCTGGTCCTTGGTGGTGACGATGATGACCGGGATGGCGCTGGTCTCCGGGTCCTTGGACAGCTGCCGGGTGGCCTGGAAGCCGTTCAGCCCGGGCATGACGATGTCCATCAGGACCACGTCCGGCTTCTCCTGCCGGGCCAGGGCGACGCCGTCGGCGCCGTTCTCCGCCTTGAGCACCTGGTGCGAATGCTTCTCCAGCATCGCGGTCAGCTTGTACATCTCGGTCGGAGAGTCATCAACAATGAGGATTCGAGCCATGGGGTCCCCCAGGAAAAGGCATCACCGGCACGCAGGGCCGGACATCAGGAAGCTTGCTCCACCGGGGTGAAGTCGGGCACGTGGGTCTTGATGGCGCCGAGCAGCTCTTCCTTGCTGAAGGGCTTGGTGAGGTACTGGTCGGAGCCGACGATACGACCCTTGGCCTTGTCGAACAGGCCGTCCTTGGAGGACAGCATGATCACCGGGGTGGATTTGAAGGCGCTGTTGTTCTTGATCAGGGCGCAGGTCTGATAGCCGTCGAGCCGAGGCATCATGATGTCGACGAAGATGATGTTCGGATGGGTGTCGGCGATCTTCGCCAGCGCGTCGAAGCCATCGATGGCCGTGATGACATCGCAGCCGACTTTCTTGAGCAGGGTTTCGGCGGTACGACGGATCGTCTTGGAATCGTCGATGACCATCACCTTCAAACCATCGGAATGCTGTTCCATGTTCGCCCTTTTACCATCTCGGTGAATCGTTACTGTCTTATATTCAGTGCGCTGACGCCCTGCCACCGTTCGGGCTGCGACCCAATCGTCGGAGTCTTTTAGCACACTCTCCCGCATCCATCCATAACACCCCGGATGCGCTGGCTTTTTCCTTGACCGGGCACATATCCGGCGCCACCCTGAGCATCCTTTTCCGCCCTTTTCGGCGCGGTTCGTCGCCGCACCACCCCCTTTCGGAGGACTCCCCATGAGCGTACGCCTGGGCATCGTGATGGACCCCATCGCGAGCATCAACTTCAAGAAGGACAGCTCCCTGGCGATGCTGCTGGCGGCCCAGGCCCGTGGCTGGACGCTGTTCTACATGGAACAACAGGATCTTTACCAGAAAGCGAACGCCGCACGGGCCAAGATCCGCCCCCTGAAGGTCTTCGACGACGCCGAGCGCTGGTACGAGCTGGACCAGGAGATCGACCTGCCGCTCGCCGAGCTGGACGTGATCCTGATGCGCAAGGACCCGCCCTTCAACAACGAGTACATCTATTCCACCTACCTGCTGGAACAGGCCGAGCGCGCCGGCACCCTGGTGGTGAACCGCCCGCAGAGCCTGCGCGACTGCAACGAGAAGTTCTTCGCCACGCTGTTCCCGCAGTGCACGCCGCCGACCCTGGTCACACGGCGAGCCGACATTCTGCGCGAGTTCGCCGCCGAACATCGTGACATCATTCTCAAACCCCTCGAAGGCATGGGCGGCACCATGATCTTCCGCCACCGCGAGGGCGACCCGAACCTCTCGGTGATCCTCGAGACCCTGACCCTGCACGGCCACCAGCAGATCATGGCGCAGCGCTACATCCCGGAGATCAAGGATGGCGACAAGCGCATCCTGATGATCGACGGCGAGCCGGTGGAATACTGCCTGGCGCGCATCCCGGCCCAGGGCGAGACGCGCGGCAACCTCGCCGCCGGCGGCCGCGGCGTGGCCCAGCCGCTGACCGAGCGCGACCGCTGGATCGCCGCCCAGGTCGGCCCGCAGCTGCGCGAGCGCGGCCTGCTGTTCGTCGGCCTGGACGTGATCGGCGACTACCTCACCGAGATCAACGTCACCAGCCCGACCTGCATCCGCGAGATCGACAAGGCCTACGACACCCGCATCGGCGAGCGCCTGATGGACGCCATCGAGGGCAAGCTCAAGGCCCGCGCGGCGGCGGCGCAAGTTTGACGCAGCCGACAACTTGACGCTTGCCGCTTGCAGGCGGCGGCCGGGGAAAGCAGACTTCGCCCACCCCGGCCAACCCTATATGCAATGAACGCTGCAACCTCCCCCCAAGCCTTCCCGTCCTCCGGCGTCCGCCCGGCGGACCGCCTGGGCTTCACCCTGTTCGTGGCGGCGGTGCTGCATGTGGCGCTGATCCTCGGCGTGGGCTTCTCCATGCCCCACCCGAGCCAGCTGAGCAAGACGCTGGAAATCACCCTGGCCACCTTCAAGAGCGAGAAGAAGCCGGAGAAGGCCGACTACCTGGCGCAAATGAACCAGGAAGGCAGCGGCACCCTCGAGCACAAGGCCATCCCCAAGACCACCGAGCAGGCGCCGTTCCAGGACAGCGAGGCGAAGAAGGTCGCCCCGCCGCCGACGCCGAAGCAGGCCAAGGAGGCGGAATCGCCCAAGACCGCCGTGGCCACCAGGGCGCCGAAGCCGCAGAAGGTCCAGGCCAAGCCGCAGAAGCCCAAGGCCGAGCAGGTCGCCCAGCCGGCGCCGCAGTTCGACTCCAGCCAGCTGTCGGCGGAAATCTCCAGCCTCGAGGCGGACCTTGCCAAGGAGCGCCAGGCCTACGCCAAGCGCCCGCGCATCCACCGCCTGACCGCCGCCTCGACCATGCGCGACAAGGGCGCCTGGTACAAGGAGGAGTGGCGCAAGAAGATCGAGCGCATCGGCAACCTCAACTACCCCGACGAGGCCCGCCGTCAGCGCATCTACGGCAGCCTGCGGCTGCTGGTGTCGATCAACCGCGACGGCTCGCTGTACGAGGTGCAGGTGCTGGAATCCTCCGGGCAGCCTCTGCTCGACCAGGCCGCCCAGCGCATCGTCCGCCTGGCCGCGCCCTTCGCCCCGTTCAGCGGCGACCTGGCGGACATCGACCGCCTGGAAATCATCCGCACCTGGCGCTTCGAGCGCGGCGACCGCCTGTCGAGCCGATAGCCCCCTCCGGGCGGCTTGCAGGCCGCGCGCCCAAGCCTGAAACTAGCGCCATGAATACAGCGCCCACCTACCTCAAGCACCATTTCCTGATCGCCATGCCGCACATGGCCGATCCCAACTTCGCCCAGACCCTGACCTACCTGGTCGAGCACAACGAGCAGGGCGCCATGGGCCTGGTGATCAACCGCCCCAGCGGCCTGAACCTCAGCGACGTGCTCGAGCAACTGCGCCCCGAGCCCCTGCCGCCGGCGCGTTGCCAGGGCATCACCGTCTACAGCGGCGGCCCGGTGCAGACCGACCGCGGCTTCGTCCTGCACCCGGCCGGGCAACTGTTCCAGGCCACCCTGGAGCTGGGCGAGCTGAACCTTTCCACTTCCCAGGACGTGCTCTTCTCCATCGCCGACGGCAGCGGTCCCGCGCAGAGCGTCATCGCCCTCGGCTACGCCGGCTGGGAAGCCGGCCAGTTGGAGGCCGAGCTGGCCGACAACGCCTGGCTGACCTGCCCGGCGGACCTGGAGGTGCTCT
The DNA here is from genome assembly GCF_030268185.1 of Pseudomonas sp. NBRC 100443. NCBI lineage: Bacteria > Pseudomonadati > Pseudomonadota > Gammaproteobacteria > Pseudomonadales > Pseudomonadaceae > Pseudomonas > Pseudomonas sp. NBRC 100443. Next base: position 204,291 of record NZ_BSQE01000003.1, on the reverse strand, counting down.
TCGACGTGCCCGCCGAGCAGCGCCTGGCCGCCGCCGCACAGCGCCTGGGGATCAACCTCAGCCTGCTCACCGCCCAGGCCGGGCACGCCTGATGGGCGCGCCGCGCCTGCTGCTGGGCTTCGACTACGGCACCAAGCAGATCGGCGTCGCCGTCGGCCAGGCGGTCACCGGCCAGGCCCGCGAACTCTGCGTGCTCAAGGCGCAGAACGGCGTGCCGGACTGGAACCGCGTCGAGGCGCTGATCAAGGAATGGCAGCCGGACGCCATCGTCGTCGGCCTGCCGCTGAACATGGACGGCACGCCCAGCGAGATGAGCGAGCGCGCCGAGAAGTTCGCCCGCCGCCTGCACGGCCGCTACAACCTGCCGGTGCACACCCACGACGAGCGCCTGACCACCTACGCCGCCAAGGGCGAGCGCCTGGCCCAGGGCCAGCGCGACGGCTACCGCGAACGCCCGGTGGACGCCCTGGCCGCGGCCCTGCTGCTCGAGGGCTGGCTGGAGGCCCACGGCGGCGCTTGACCTGCGGCAGTGCCGGCCGCGGCACACGCGCTAATCTTGAGCGGGTACCCGCCGCACACGGGCGCCCGAGGAATCCACGGCGGCCCAGCCTGGACCGCCACGAGTCATCCAGGAGATGTCATGAACCTGCCCAGTCCCGCCGAACTCCTGCCGCGCATGGCCACCGACCTGCGCAACCACCTCGCCGAGCGCGGCATAGACACGCCGCGCTTCGTCGGCATCCACACCGGCGGCATCTGGGTCGCCCAGGCCCTGCTCAAGGAACTGCACAGCGAGGAAATCCTCGGCATCCTCGACGTCTCCTTCTACCGCGACGACTTCACCCGCAGCGGCCTGCACCCGCAGGTCCGTCCGTCGGAACTGCCGTTCGAGATCGACGGCCAGCACCTGGTCCTGGTCGACGACGTGCTGATGAGCGGCCGCACCATCCGCGCCGCGCTCAACGAGCTGTTCGACTACGGCCGCCCGGCCAGCGTGACCCTGGTCTGCCTGCTGGACCTGAACGCCCGGGAACTGCCGATCCGCCCCGACGTGGTCGGCCAGACCCTGTCGCTGGCCCCCAATGAAAGGGTAAAATTGCGCGGTCCCGCACCACTCGTCCTCGAGCGCACTCTCATCAGCGCGCTCTGAACGCGCGCGCCACCCTTTCCACCATTCAGGGCCTGCCCCATGCCGACAGACGCCAAGCGCCCGCTGCAGCTCAACGACCAGGGCCAGCTGCGCCACTTCCTCTCGCTCGACGGCCTGCCCCGCGAGCTGCTGACCGAAATCCTCGACACCGCCGACTCCTTCCTCGAAGTCGGCGCGCGCGCGGTGAAGAAGGTCCCGCTGCTGCGCGGCAAGACCGTGTGCAACGTGTTCTTCGAGAACTCCACGCGCACCCGCACCACCTTCGAACTGGCCGCCCAGCGCCTGTCCGCCGACGTCATCACGCTGAACGTGTCGACCTCCTCGACCAGCAAGGGCGAGACCCTCACCGACACCCTGCGCAACCTCGAGGCCATGGCCGCCGACATGTTCGTCGTGCGCCACAGCGACTCGGGCGCGGCGCACTTCATCGCCGAGCACGTCAGCCCCAGGGTGGCGGTGATCAACGGCGGCGACGGTCGCCACGGCCACCCGACCCAGGGCATGCTCGACATGCTCACCATCCGCCGCCACAAGGGCAGCTTCGAGAACCTCTCGGTGGCCATCGTCGGCGACGTCCTGCACTCACGGGTGGCGCGCTCGAACATGCTGGCGCTGAAGACCCTCGGCTGCCCGGACATCCGCGTCATCGCCCCGCGCACCCTGCTGCCGATCGGCCTGGAGGAGGTCTACGGGGTGAAGGTGTTCACCGACGCCAACGAAGGCCTCAAGGACGTCGACGTGGTCATCATGCTGCGCCTGCAGCGCGAGCGCATGCAGGGCGGCCTGCTGCCCAGCGAAGGCGAGTTCTTCAAGCTCTACGGCCTGACCCAGAAGCGCCTGAAGCTGGCCAAGCCCGATGCCATCGTCATGCACCCGGGGCCGATCAACCGCGGCGTGGAGATCGAATCCGCGGTGGCCGACGGCGAGCAGTCGGTGATCCTCAACCAGGTGACCTACGGGATCGCCATCCGCATGGCCGTGCTGTCCATGGCCATGAGCGGGCAGAACGCCCAACGCCAGCTGGAACAGGAGGACGCGCAATGACCGTCAGCATTCACGGCGCCCGCGTCATCGACCCGGCCAGCGGCCTGGACCAGGTCTGCGACGTCCATATAGAAGCCGGCAGGATCATCGCCCTGGGCCAGGCCCCGGCCGATTTCCACGCCGCCCAGGAGCTGGACGCCGCCGGCCTGATCGCCGCGCCCGGCCTGGTGGACCTGAACGTGGCCCTGCGCGAGCCGGGCTACAGCCGCAAGGGCAACATCGAGAGCGAAACCCGCGCCGCCAGCGCCGGCGGCGTCACCAGCCTGTGCTGCCCGCCGCAGACCAAGCCGGTGCTGGACACCCCGGCGGTGGCCGAGCTGATCCTCGACCGCGCCCGCGAGGCCGGCAATGCCAAGGTCTTCCCCATAGGCGCGCTGACCCGCGGCCTGGCCGGCGAGCAGCTGTCCGAGCTGGCCGCCCTGCGCGACGCCGGCTGCGTGGCCTTCAGCAACGGCCTGGCGCCGCTGGCCAGCAACCGCGTGCTGCTGCGCTCGCTGGAGTACGCGGCGACCTTCGACCTGACGGTGATCTTCACCTCCCAGGATGCCGAACTGGCCCAGGGCGGCCTGGCCCACGACGGCCCCACCGCCAGCTTCCGCGGCCTGGCCGGCATCCCCGAGAGCGCCGAGACCGTGGCCCTGGCCCGCAACCTGCTGCTGGTGGAGCAGAGCGGCGTGCGCGCGCACTTCAGCCAGCTGACCAGCGCCCGCGGCGTGGAGATGATCGCCCAGGCCCAGGCCCGCGGCCTGCCGGTGACCGCCGACGTGGCGCTGTACCAGTTGATCCTCACCGACGAGGCCCTGGCCGACTTCTCCAGCCTCTACCACGTGCAGCCGCCGCTGCGCTCGCGCAAGGACCGCGACGCCCTGCGCGAGGCGGTGAAGAGCGGCGTGATACAAGCCATCGCCAGCCACCACCAGCCCCACGAGGCGGACGCCAAGAACGCCCCCTTCGCCGACACCGAGCCGGGCATCAGCAGCGTCGAACTACTGCTGCCGCTGGCCATGACCCTGGTGCAGGACGGCCTGCTCGACCTGCCGACCCTGCTGGCGCGCCTGACCACCGGCCCGGCCGCCGCGCTGCGCCTGCCGGCCGGCCGCATAGCCGTGGGCGAGGCGGCAGACCTGGTGCTGTTCGAGGCCGAGGGCCAGACTCTGGCCGGCGAGACCTGGTACTCCCGCGGGCAGAACAGCCCGTTCATCGGCCACTGCCTGCCGGGCGCGGTGCGTTGCACGTTGGTGGATGGGCATATCGTGCATGCCATCTGAGTTGTCCAGGCATAAAAAAGAAGAAGCCCGCCAAATGGCGGGCTTTTTCTTTTCCTGTAGGAGCGAGCTTGCTCGCGAACGGGGCTTGCCGGGAGCTTTCGGGGCTGGGCTTTAGAGCGCCCTCTCCCTAACCCTCTCCCTGAAGGGAGAGGGGACCGTTGGGCAGAGTTGGATGTGCTGGCGTCAGCTGGCTGTCTCGGCGGTTTCCAGTTGAAACCATTCCTCCTCTCGGAACGAACAAGCTCCCTCTCCCTTCAGGGAAAGGGCTGGGGAGAGGGGACGGAGGTCACCTCATGCACAGCATCGCCGGTAGACACCCTTCGCGAGCAAGCTCGCTCCTACGAAAAGCCCCTTTAGATAGTCGCCAACGCCTGCGCCAAATCCGCACGCAGATCCTCGACATCCTCCACCCCCACCGACAACCGCACCAGCGCATCGCCTATCCCCAGCTCGGCTCGGGTAGCCGGCGGGATGGTGGCGTGGGTCATGATCGCCGGGTGCTCGATCAGGCTCTCCACCCCGCCCAGGCTCTCGGCCAGGGCGAAGATGCGCACGTTCTCCAGGAAGCGTTTCGAGCCGGCCAGGTCAGTGGCCAGGTCCATCGAGATCATCCCGCCGAAGCCGTTCATCTGCCGCTTGGCCAGCTCGTGCTGCGGGTGCGAGGGCAGGCCCGGGTAGTGCACCCGCGCCACCTGCGGCTGGCGCTCCAGCCACTGGGCCAGTTCCAGGGCGTTGGCGCAGTGCCGTTCCATGCGCAGGGCCAGGGTTTTCACTCCGCGCAGGGTGAGGAAGGCGTCGAAGGGGCCGGCGATGGCGCCCACGGCGTTCTGCAGGAAGCCCAGACGCTCGGCCAGCTCCGGGTTGTCGCCGACCACGGCGATGCCGCCGATGACGTCGGAATGGCCGTTCAGGTATTTGGTCGTCGAGTGCACCACCACGTCGAAGCCCAGTTCCAGCGGGCGCTGGATGCGCGGGCTGGCGAAGGTGTTGTCGGCCACGCAGAGAATGCCGCGGCTGCGGCACAGGCGGGCGATGGCCTCCAGGTCGGCCAGGCGCAGCAGCGGGTTGCTCGGCGTCTCGATCCACACCATGCGGGTTTCCGGGCGCAGCGCGGCTTCGATGGCGCCGATGTCGGTGAGGTCGACGAAGCTGAATTCGTGCCCGGCGCTGCGCCGGCGCACGCGCTCGAACAGGCGGAAGGTGCCACCGTAGATGTCGTTGCCGGACACGATGTGCGAGCCGGCATCGAGCAATTCCAGGGTCGCCGAGATGGCCGCCAGCCCGGAGGCGAAGGCGAACGCCTTGCTGCCGCCCTCCAGGTCCGCCACGCAGCGCTCCAGGGCCCAGCGCGTGGGGTTGTGCGAGCGCCCGTAGTCCAGGCCCTTGTGCACTCCAGGGCTGTCCTGCAGGTAGGTGGAGTTGGCGTAGATCGGCGGCATCAGCGCGCCGGTGGAAGGATCGGGCGCCTGGCCGGCGTGGATGACCCGCGTGGCGAAACCGCGCGAGGCCTTGGAATCCTGGCTCATGGGAGCGTTCTCCGGAGGTGGTTGAGCAAGTCGAAACGAGTGATCAGGCCATGGAAGCCCGAGGCGTCGGCGATGATGGCGACCAGGCCGCGGTCCAGCTCGGCCTGCAGTTCGGCCAGGCTGGCGTCCGGGGCCAGGGTTTCCAGGCGGGTGGTCATGGCGCTGGCCACCGGCTGGCGGAAGTGGCTGGCGTCGGCGTGCACGCCCAGCAGGATGTCGGATTCGTCGATAACCCCGACCAGCCTGCCGTTGGCCAGCACCGGCAGCTGCGAGACGTCGGCCAGGCGCATGCGCTGGAAGGCGGTGAGCAGGGTGTCGTCCGGCCCCACGCTGATCACCCGGCCCTCCTCGAAGCGCCGCGCGATGATGTCGCGCAGGTCGCCGTAGCGCTTGCGCTGCAGCAGGCCCTGGTCGGTCATCCACTGGTCGTTGTAGACCTTGGACAGGTAGCGCGTGCCGGTGTCGCAGACGAAGCTGAGCACGCGCTTGGGCTGCGTCTGCTCGCGGCAGTAGCGCAAGGCGGCGGCCAGCAGGGTGCCGGTGGAGGAGCCGCCGGGAATGCCTTCGGCACGCAGCAGTTCGCGGGCGTGGGCGAAGCTCTCCTCGTCGCTGATGGAATAGGCGTGGCGCACGCTGGAGAGGTCGGCGATGGAGGGAATGAAGTCCTCGCCTATGCCTTCCACCGCCCAGGAACCGACCTCGCCGAGGGTGCCGTCGCGCACGTAGCCGGCCATCACCGAGCCCAGCGGGTCGGCCAGGACCATCTCCAGGTTCGGCTGCACCTGGCGGAAGAAGCGCGTCAGCCCGGTGAGGGTGCCGGCGGAGCCGACGCCGACGACGATGGCGTCCAGGTCATGGCCGGTCTGCTGCCAGATTTCCGGGGCGGTGCTGGTTTCGTGGGCCAGGGGGTTGGCCGGGTTGTTGAACTGGTCGGCGAAGAAGGCCCCGGGGATTTCCGCGGCCAGGCGCGCGGCCACGTCCTGGTAGTACTCCGGGTGGCCCTTGCCGACGTCGGAGCGGGTGATGTGCACCTCGGCGCCCATGGCCTTGAGGTGCAGGACCTTCTCGCTGGACATCTTGTCCGGCACCACCAGCACCACCCGGTAGCCCTTGGCGCGGCCCACCAGGGCCAGGCCCAGGCCGGTGTTGCCGGCGGTGGCCTCGACTATGGTCCCGCCGGGCTGCAGGCGGCCGTCGCGCTCGGCGGTCTCGATCATGGCCACGCCGATGCGGTCCTTGATCGAGCCGCCGGGGTTCTGCGATTCCAGCTTGAGGAACAGCGTGCAGGGGCCGGTATCGAAGCGGCTGACCTGCACCAGCGGCGTGTTGCCGATCAGGTCGAGTACGGCAGGACGAAGTTCGTTGCTCATGGCATCCACTCCTTGTCGGCGCCGCGGGGATCGCCCGGCGGCGCGCCTTTATGGTCTTCCTGACCATAGGCCGGCGACGCGCCCGTCGCCATGCCGGCTGACGAAAAAGCCCGCCGGTGGGCGGGCTTTCCGGCAAGGAACGCTTACAGCCGCTGCGGGCCGTTGCGCTCGGAGACCTGGGCGTTGAGCGTCCAGAAGTCGTAGAGCACGCCGAGGAAGAACAGGCCGCCGGTGCACAGGTAGAGGATGCCGGTCAGCCACTTGCCCATGTACATGCGGTGCACGCCGAACACACCGAGGAAGGTCAGCAGTATCCAGGCCACGTTGTAGTCCAGGGCGCCGCTGCGGTAGCGCAGGTCGGCCTCGTCGTCCATCGAGGGGATCAGGAACAGGTCGATGATCCAGCCGATGAAGAACAGCCCGAGGGTGAAGAACCAGATGGTCCCGCTGACCGGCTTGCCATAGTAGAAGCGGTGCGAACCGGTGAAGCCGAAGATCCACAGCAGGTAGCCGATGACCTTGCTGTGGGTGTCGGGGGTATTGGGCATGGAGCGCTCCTTGGCAGGGATTCCTGGATTCGACCGACGCGATCGCGGCGGGTTTGCCGCCACTGTAAGAAAAGTCGCGGGGAATACAAAGCCGCTGACAGGCTTTTCGGGCAAAGGACCGTAGGGCGCATAACGCCTATGGCGTTATCCGCCGTTTGGCCTTGGCCCCCGGCGACTCCAGGGTTGACCTGGGCGCGGGCCGAGGCCTCCGTGTATCGGCGGATAACCGCGAACGGTTATTCGCCCTACGCTCCGGCGTTCACGATAATTGCGGGTTGCGGCGAGGAAGCTGCTCAGCGGAAGCGGCGATTCGGATCGTCTTCGCTCAGCTCCAGGGTCAACCCCTGAGTCATGCTCGACAGATGATCCGCATCGGTCTCCGACCCAAGCTTGATCATCAACCGCAGATCGTTGGCCGAGTCGGCATAGGCCAGCGCATCCTCATAGGTGATCTCGCCCTGGGAATAGAGCTGGTACAGCGCCTGATCGAAGGTCTGCATACCCTGCTCGGTGGAACGCTTCATCAGCGGCTTGAGCTCGTGCACCTCACCCTTGCGGATCAGGTCAGCGGCCAGCGGGGTATTCAGCAGCACCTCGATCACCGCACGGCGGCCCTTGCCGTCCGGGGTCGGCACCAGTTGCTGGGCGACGATGGCCTTGAGGTTCAGCGACAGGTCCATCCAGATCTGCTGGTGCCGGTCGGCCGGGAAGAAGTGGATGATCCGCTCCAGCGCCTGGTTGGCGTTGTTGGCGTGCAGGGTGGCCAGGCACAGGTGGCCGGTCTCGGCGAAGGCCACGGCGTGCTCCATGGTCTCGCGCGAGCGCACCTCGCCGATCATGATCACGTCCGGCGCCTGGCGCAGGGTGTTCTTCAGCGCCACCTCGAAGGTGTCGGTGTCCAGCCCCACCTCGCGCTGGGTGACGATGCAGCCCTGGTGCTGGTGGATGTACTCGATCGGGTCCTCGATGGAGATGATGTGCCCGGTGGAGTTCTTGTTGCGGTAGCCGATCATCGCCGCCAGCGAGGTGGACTTGCCGGTGCCGGTGGCGCCGACGAAGATCACCAGCCCGCGCTTGGTCATGGCCAGCTTCTTGAGGATCTCCGGCAGCTTGAGGTCCTCGATGGTCGGGATGTTGGTCTCGATGCGGCGCAACACCATGCCCACCAGGTTGCGCTGGTAGAAGGCGCTGACGCGGAAACGCCCGATGCCGCGGGCGCTGATGGCGAAGTTGCACTCGTGGTGCTCGGCGAAGTCGCGGCGCTGCTGCTCGTTCATCACCGCCAGCACCGTCTCGCGGGTCTGCTCGGGCGACAGCGGGGTCTTGGTCACCGGCAGCACCTTGCCGTTGACCTTCATCGACGGGGGCACGCCGGCGGTGACGAAGAGGTCCGAGGCGCCCTTCTCCACCATCAGCCGCAGAAGCTTCTCGAATTCCATGATCGATCCAACCTGATTCGTTCACGCACTGTGCGATTCGACTGTCATCCAGGCCGCCCGTGCGTGTGCCGCGCCGCCTGGCCGGGCACCGGGCCCGGGGAGAATCAGAAGTTTTCCGGAATCTTCGCCTTTTCCTTGGCCGCGTCGCGGGTCACCAGGCCCTTGGCGACCAGGCCCTTGAGGCACATGTCGAGGGTCTGCATGCCCAGCGCGCCGCCGGTCTGGATGGCCGAGTACATCTGCGCCACCTTGTCCTCGCGGATCAGGTTGCGGATCGCCGGGGTGCCGATCATGATCTCGTGGGCCGCCACCCGGCCGCCGCCGATCTTCTTCAGCAGGGTCTGGGAGATCACCGCCTGCAGCGATTCGGAGAGCATGGAACGGACCATGGCCTTCTCCTCGGCGGGGAACACGTCGACGATACGGTCGATGGTCTTGGCCGCGGAGGTGGTGTGCAGGGTGCCGAACACCAGGTGGCCGGTTTCCGCGGCGGTCAGCGCCAGGCGGATGGTCTCCAGGTCGCGCATCTCGCCGACCAGGATGATGTCCGGGTCCTCACGCAGGGCCGAGCGCAGCGCCTCGTTGAAGCCGAGGGTGTCGCGGTGCACCTCGCGCTGGTTGACCAGGCACTTCTTCGATTCGTGGACGAATTCGATCGGGTCCTCGACGGTGAGGATGTGGCTGTACTTGGTGTTGTTCAGGTAGTCGAGCATCGCCGCGAGCGAGGTGGACTTGCCCGAACCGGTCGGCCCGGTCACCAGCACCAGCCCGCGCGGCACGTCGGAAACCCGCTTGAACACTTCGCCCATGCCCAGGTCCTCCATGGTCAGCACCTTGGAGGGAATGGTCCGGAACACGGCGCCGGCGCCGCGGTTCTGGTTGAAGGCATTGACGCGGAAACGCGCCACGCCCGGCACTTCGAAGGAGAAGTCGGTTTCCAGGAATTCCTCGAAATCCTTGCGCTGCTTGTCGTTCATGATGTCGTAGATCAGCGCGTGCACCTGCTTGTGCTCCAGCGGCGGCAGGTTGATGCGGCGCACGTCGCCGTCGACGCGGATCATCGGCGGCAGGCCGGCCGAGAGGTGCAGGTCCGAAGCGCCTTGCTTGGCGCTGAAGGCGAGCAACTCGGTAATATCCATGGGACTCCCCAATCCAATGCAAGCAGGTAGAATGCCGCTGAACTTGCAGCAGCCGGGCCTCAGAGCGCAGGTAATGTCCACGATAGCAGAGAATATTGCAAAGGTTCGCGAGCGTATCCGTGAGGCGGAGCAAGCTTGCGGGCGGGCTTCGGGCAGCGTTGCGCTGCTGGCGGTGAGCAAGACCAAGCCCGCCGCCGACATCCGCGAAGCCCATGCCGCCGGCCTCGACGATTTCGGCGAGAACTACCTGCAGGAAGCCCTCGGCAAGCAGGTGGAACTGGCCGACCTGGCGCTCACCTGGCACTTCATCGGCCCCATCCAGTCGAACAAGACGCGGCCCATCGCCGAGCACTTCCACTGGGTGCACTCGGTGGACCGCCTGAAGGTCGCCGAGCGCCTGTCCGCACAGCGCCCGGCCGACCTGCCGCCGCTCAACGTCTGCCTGCAGGTGAACGTCAGCGGCGAGGCCAGCAAGTCCGGTTGCGCCCCCGAGGAGCTGCCGGCCCTGGCCCGCGCCGTGGCCGCCCTGCCCAACCTGAAGCTGCGCGGGCTGATGGCCATCCCCGAACCCACCGAGGACATCGCCGCCCAGCGCGCCGCCTTCGCCCGCCTGCGGGAACTCCTGACTGCCCTGAACCTCGGCCTGGACACCCTGTCCATGGGCATGAGCCACGACCTCGAAGCCGCCGTCGCCGAAGGCGCCACCTGGGTGCGCATCGGCACCGCGCTGTTCGGCGCGCGCGACTACGGTCCCCATTCTTGATCAAGGAACACAACCCATGAGCAGCACCCGCATCGCTTTCATCGGCGCCGGCAACATGGCCGCCAGCCTGATCGGTGGCCTGCGCGCCCAGGGCGTGCCCGCCAGCCACATCCGCGCCAGCGACCCGGGCGCCGAACAGCGCGCGAAGATCGCCGCCGAGCACGGCATCGAGGTGTTCGAGGACAACGCCAGCGCCATCGCCGGCGCCGACGTGGTGGTCCTGGCGGTCAAGCCGCAGGTCATGAAGCAGGTCTGCGAGCCCCTGGCCGCGCTGCTCGAACCGGGCCAGCTGATCGTCTCCATCGCCGCCGGCATTCCCTGCGCCAGCCTGTCGCGCTGGCTGGGCACCGAGCTGCTGGTACGCTGCATGCCCAACACCCCGGCGCTGCTGGGCGAAGGCGCCAGCGGCCTGTACGCCACCGCCCAGGTCAGCCCGGCCCAGCGCCAGCAGGCCGAACAGCTGCTGGGCGCCGTGGGCATCGCCCTGTGGCTGGACGAAGAGAAGCAGATCGACGCCGTCACCGCCGTCTCCGGCAGCGGCCCGGCCTACTTCTTCCTGCTGATGGAAGCCATGACCGCCGCCGGCGAGAAGCTCGGCCTGAGCCCCGAGGTCGCCGCCCGCCTGACCCTGCAGACCGCCCTGGGCGCCGCGCGCATGGCGGTGGCCAGCGACGTCGGCCCGGCCGAACTGCGCCGCCGTGTGACTTCGCCCAAGGGCACCACCGAAGCCGCCATCACTTCCTTCCAGGGCAATGGATTCGAAGCACTGGTCGAGCGCGCCCTGGCCGCCGCCGACCACCGTTCCGCCGAACTGGCCGAACAACTGGGGCAATGAGGAGCCTTACATGACCGGACTTTCCACCGCTGCCATCTATGTCATCCAGACCCTCGGCAGCCTCTACCTGCTGATCGTCCTGCTGCGCTTCATCCTGCAGCTGGTGCGCGCCGACTTCTACAACCCGCTGAGCCAGTTCATCGTGCGCGCCACCAAGCCGCTGCTGAACCCGCTGCGCCGGGTGATCCCCGGCTTCGGCGGCATCGACCTGGCGTCCCTGGTGCTGGCCATCCTGGTCCAGCTGGTGCTGATGATCGTCACCCTGACGCTGATGGGCTACGGCGTCGGCGGCTACGTCCTGCAACTGCTGGTGTGGTCGGTGATCGCCGTGACCTCGCTGTTCCTCAAGGTGTTCTTCTTCGCCCTGATCATCAGCGTGATCCTCTCCTGGGTCGCCCCGGGCAGCTACAACCCCGGCGCGCAGCTGGTGAACCAGATCTGCGAGCCGCTGCTGGCGCCCTTCCGCAAGCTGCTGCCGAACCTCGGCGGGCTGGATATCTCGCCGATCTTCGCCTTCATCGCGCTGAAGCTGCTCGACATGCTGGTGATCGGCAACCTCGCCGCCATGACCGGCATGCCGCAGATCCTGAGCCCATTCATGTAATGAGCTTCTACCGCTGGGACGGCGAGGACCTGATCCTCGATTGCCACCTGCAGCCCAAGGCGAGCCGCGACGAGTTCGCCGGGCTGCACGGCGAGCGCCTGAAGATCCGCCTCACCGCCCCGCCGGTGGAGGGCAAGGCCAACGCCCACCTGCTGGCGTTCCTCGGCAAGGCCTTCGGCGTGCCGAAAAGCGCGGTAATACTCGAGAGCGGCGAGCTGAACCGCCAGAAACGCGTGCGCATTCCCCGGCCGGCACGGCTGCCGGCCGAGCTGGGGATAACCGCTCGGTCGCCTTGACCGACCTTACAGATAGGAATGTGATGAAGGCCAATTGACGCCACCTCGCCGCGCTTCATAATCCAAGCATTCTTCCCCCGCGCAGGAAGCGCAAGCCACAGGACCGCCTGGATGAGCATGGAGCGACTCAGTCAGCAGATCGACGCCTACGTCACCTGGAAGCGGGAACTGGTCCGGGACATCATCCGCTATCGCAGCTGGCTGGAGCAGAGCCGGCTGAACAGCGCCGACATAGACGCGCGCCTGGAGCGCGCCCTGCGCCTGCTGCGCCTGGACCACATCACCCTGGCCTTCGTCGGCGAGTTCTCCCGCGGCAAGACCGAGCTGATCAACAGCCTGTTCTTCTCCGAGTACGGCCAGCGCATGCTGCCCTCCCAGGCCGGGCGCACCACCATGTGCCCTACCGAGATCTTCTTCGACCCGCGCTCCGAACGCCCCTACATCCGCCTGCTGCCCATCGAGACACGGGTGGCCGACGCCAGCATCGCCCGCTTCAAGCAGGTGCCGCGGCACTGGGTGAACATCCCACTGGACACCTCCGACCCGGCCAACATGGCCCAGGCCTTCGCGCAGACCGCCCGGACCAAGAGCCTGCCGGTGGAGCAAGCGATCCAGTTGGGCTTCCTCCCGGACATGCTGGAAGCCGCCGAACGCCCCGGCCACGTGCGCGTGCCGGCCTGGCGCCACGCCCTGGTCAACTTCGACCACCCGCTGCTGCGCCAGGGCCTGCGCATCCTCGACACCCCCGGGCTGAACGCCCTGGGCAGCGAGCCGGAACTGACCCTGTCGATGCTGCCCAGCGCCCAGGCGGTGGTCTTCCTGCTGGCCGCCGACACCGGCGTCACCGCCTCGGACCTGGCGGTCTGGCAGGACCATGTGCGGCACCTGGTGGAAGACGGCCAGTGCACCCTGTACGCGGTGCTGAACAAGGTCGACGTGCTCTGGGACGACCTGGCCGGCGATACCTTCGTGCACAACGCCATCCAGCGCATCCGCGACGCCACCGCGCGGCAATTGGGCATCCCCCGCGACAGCGTGCTGCCGCTGTCGGCCAAACAGGCGCTGCTGGCCAAGGTGCGCAAGGACGCCGAACTGCTCGCCCGCAGCCAGCTGGAAAACCTGGAGAACCTGCTCTGCGAGCGCATAGTGGCGGACAAGGAGCGCCTGCTGGAGGGCGCGGTGCTCGGCCAGGTGCTGGCCCTGCTGAACAACAGCCAGCACAGCCTGCGCACCCGCCTGGAGCGCCTGCGCGAACAGCAGGCGCAGCTCGAAGGCCAGCAGCAGGACAGCGGCCAGCTGCTGTTCGAGCTGACCGCGCGGACCAAGGAAGACCACGGCCTGCACCACCGCCGCCTGCTCAACTTGAAGACCAACCAGCGCCTGCTGCGCCGCCAGGGCGAGCTGCTCGGCCAGACCGTGCGCGCCGAACGCCTGGAGCGGCACCTGGCCAAGGTCCACGAGAAACTGCGCGGCAGCTGGACCACCCTGGGCATCAACCAGGCCATCCTGAACTTCTTCCAGGCCGTGGAGGGCGACCTGCACAGCCTGCAGCACGAGGCCGAGCTGGGTAACCGCATGGTCGAGGCCATCTACCAGCGGCACAACCAGGAAAACCCGCTGAACGCCCTGGACGCCCCGCGCTTCGACGTCGCCGCCTACCAGCGCGAACTGGCCCGGCTGCGCGAGCAGGCCGACCGCTTCCGCCTGCAGCTCAAGACCCTGCTCACCGAGCAGCGCCTGCTGACGCGGCGTTTCATCGCCACCCTGGCCCAGGAAGTCATCCTCCTGCACCAGCGCGTGCGCGAAGAAGTCGAGCGCTGGGCCACCGACGCCCTGATGCCGCTGATGCAGTACACCCTGGAGAACAAGCAGCTACTGGAAACCCACATGCTGCGCCTGAAGGCCCTGGCCCAGGAAACCCAGCAGGTGCGCCAGCGCGCCCTGCTCATGGCGCGCTACCAGGAAGAGCTGGAAAAACAACTGGCCGAAGCCTCGGAAATCCTCCGCCTGCTGCGCCGCCCCTCGCCGCTACAGCGCCAGGCCCGCGTGGTCGCCCTGCCCGGCTCGCAGCGCGCCTGAACTTGGTTTTTCCAGGCAGACTCCCTATGCTCGGAAAGTCCTATCGATGGGGAGTACCGCCCATGTCGAACTACAACCTGATCTCCAACCCCAACGAACCCAGCGAGGAGCAGTTGTCCGACCTGCTGAGCGAGGTTCGTCAGGCCGCCCGGCAGCGGATATCCCGCGTCGACCAGCAGCTCAGGGCATCGTTGAACGCCGCTTTCGAAGACAGCCGCAAGCGTCGTGACCAGCGCCCCCAGCCCAAAACCTGAAGCATGGAAAAACCCAGGCTGATCGTCTTCGCCGGCCCCAATGGCTCCGGCAAGACCTCCATCACCGAGCAGCTTCGCGAACATCAGTGGCTGGAAGGCTGCATCTTCATCAATCCGGATGAAATCGCCGAACGGGAATTCGGGGGCTGGAATTCCGACGAAGCAGCTATCGAAGCGGCCAACAAGGCCCAGCAACTGCGTGAGAAAGCCTTGGTCGAGGGGACGAGCCTGGCCTTCGAGACGGTGCTTTCCACGGATGACAAACTGGACTTCATCGCTCGGGCCAAGGATGCCGGCTATTTCGTCAGGGTATTTTTCGTCAGCACTACGCACCCAGCCATCAATGCCTCACGCATCACTTTCCGCTATATGGATGGCGGCCACGAAGTGCGCATCAGCAAAATCGTCTCGCGCTACTTCAAATCCATAGTCAATTGCGATGCACTGGCCAATTGGGTGGACCGACTCTACGTGTTCGACAACTCCGTGGATCGACAGGAACCCCGCCCGCTATTCAGAACCCGCGACGGGCGACTTTCCAAATGCTACTGCGATGAATCCGAAACCCCGGAATGGGCGCTGAAAATCCGCCAGAACCTGCCTGGCTGAGCAACCTTGCCCTCTCTGGCCACCCTCTTTAGACTGGCGCCCTCCTTTTATTCATGAGCTGGGTCGATGCCAACAGTCTTCCCCGAAGATTCCGTCGGTCTGGTCTCTCCCCAGACGCTGCACTTCAGCGAACCCCTGGCCCTGGCCAGCGGCAGGACGCTGCCCGAATACCAGCTGGTGATCGAGACCTACGGCGAGCTGAACGCCACGGCGAGCAACGCCGTGCTGATCTGCCATGCGCTTTCCGGCCACCACCACGCCGCCGGCTACAACAGCCCCGACGAGCGCAAGCCGGGCTGGTGGGACAGCTGCATCGGCCCGGGCAAGGCCATCGACACCCGCAAGTTCTTCGTGGTCGCGCTGAACAACCTCGGCGGCTGCAACGGCTCCACCGGCCCCACCAGCCTCGATCCGGAGACCGGGCGCATCTACGGCTCCGATTTTCCGGTGGTCACCGTGGAAGACTGGGTCAACAGCCAGGCGCGCCTGGCCGACCGCCTGGGCATCAATCAGTGGGCCGCCGTGGTCGGCGGCAGCCTGGGCGGCATGCAGGCGCTGCAGTGGACCATCAGCTACCCCGAGCGCGTGCGCCACTGCCTGTGCATCGCCAGCGCGCCCAAGCTCTCTGCGCAGAACATCGCCTTCAACGAAGTGGCGCGCCAGGCCATCCTCTCGGACCCGGAGTTCCTCGGCGGCCACTTCCAGGAACAGGGCGTGATCCCGCGCCACGGCCTGCGCCTGGCGCGCATGGTCGGGCACATCACCTACCTGTCCGATGACGCCATGGGCGAGAAATTCGGCCGCGACCGCAAGGCCGAGAAGCTCAACTACGACCTCTACAACGTCGAATTCCAGGTCGAGAGCTACCTGCGCTACCAGGGCGAGGAATTCTCCACCCGCTTCGACGCCAACACCTACCTGCTGATGACCAAGGCGCTGGACTATTTCGACCCGGCCTCCGCCCACGACGGCGACCTGGTGCGCACCCTGGCCGGGGTGAAGGCGGACTTCTGCCTGATGTCCTTCACCACCGACTGGCGCTTCTCCCCGGCGCGCTCGCGGGAGATCGTCGACGCCCTGATCGCGGCGAAGAAGAACGTCTGCTACCTGGAGATCGACGCACCCCAGGGCCACGACGCCTTCCTCATGCCGATCCCCCGCTACCTGCAGGCCTTCAGCGCCTACATGAACCGCATCAGCGTATAAGGAAGCCCCATGCGCGCCGACCTGGACATCATCCAAGACTGGATCCCCGCCGGCAGCCGGGTGCTCGACCTGGGCTGCGGCGACGGCGAACTGCTCGCCTGGCTGGCCGAGCACAAGCAGGTCACCGGCTACGGACTGGAAATCGATGGCGAAAACATCGCCAGATGCGTCGAACGTGGCGTTAACGTCATCGAGCAGGACCTGGACAAGGGCCTCGGCAGCTTCGCCAGCAACAGCTTCGACGTGGTGGTCATGACCCAGGCCCTGCAGGCCGTGCACTACCCGGACAGAATCCTCGAAGAGATGCTCCGCGTCGGCCGCACCTGCATCATCACCTTCCCCAACTTCGGCCACTGGCGCTGCCGCTGGTACTTGGCGCGCAACGGCCGCATGCCGGTGTCGGAATTCCTCCCCTACACCTGGTACAACACGCCGAACATCCACTTCTGCACCTTCAAGGACTTCGAGGCGCTGTGCCGCGAGAAGCGCCTGCGGGTGCTCGACCGCCTGGCGGTGGATCGTGACCACCGTCATCGCTGGTCGTGCCGAGTTTGGCCTAATCTGTTGGGTGAAATCGGCATCTACCGGGTCAGCGGTCCAAGCCTGCCGGACCACCGCATCGCCGTCTGAACCGCCCGGGGCCCCGAACCCAGGAGAAGAAAACCATGCGCCGCCTAGCCTCCCTGCTGTTCTGCCTGTTCCTGGCACTGCCGGCCTTCGCCGAGCAGGCCACCACGCTGGGGGACCTCAAGGTCCACTACAGCGTCTACAACTCCAGCTTCCTCCAACCCAAGGTCGCCGCGGCCGTCGGCGTGGTACGCAGCAAGGCCCAGGGCGTGGTCAACATCGTGCCGCTGGACGCCAGCGGCAAGCCGGCCCAGGTCACCGTCTCCGGCACCGCCAAGAACCTCATGGGCCAGCCGATCCCGCTGACCTTCAAGCGCGTGGTGGAAGAAGGCGCGGTCTACCACATCGCCCAGTTCCCCATCGAAGGCCGTGACACCCTGACCTTCGACATCCAGGTACAGAAAGGCTCCGAAGCCCCGCAAAGCTTCGAGTTCCTCCAGGAAATCTACCCAGACGAATGATCAAGCTCGAACAACTGGTGCTGGCCAGTCACAACGCCGGCAAACTCAAGGAACTCCAGGCCATGCTGGGCGCCCACGTGAAGGTGCGCTCGATCGGCGAGTTCAGCGACGTGGAGCCGGAGGAAACCGGCCTGTCCTTCGTCGAGAACGCCATCCTCAAGGCGCGCAACGCCGCGCGCATCTCCGGGTTGCCGGCGCTGGCCGACGACTCGGGCCTGGCGGTGGACTACCTCGGCGGCGCGCCGGGCATCTACTCCGCGCGCTACGCCGACGGCAAGGGTGATGCGGCGAACAACGCCAAGCTGCTGGACGCCCTGCAGGGCGTGCCGGACGACCAGCGCGGCGCGCAGTTCGTCAGCGTCCTGGCCCTGGTGCGGCATGCCGACGACCCGTTGCCGATCCTCTGCGAAGGCATCTGGGAAGGCAGCATCCTCCACGAGGCCCGCGGCGAGCACGGCTTCGGCTACGACCCGCTGTTCTGGGTGCCGGAAAGCGGCTGCTCCAGCGCCGAACTGCCCCCCGAGCAGAAGAACCGCCTGAGCCACCGCGCCCGCGCCATGGCCCTGCTGAAGCAGCGGTTGGGGTTATGAAAGCAGCTGAAAGCTCGAAGCTCGAAGCTGAAAGCCACCAGCTTCCAGCTTCCGGCTTTCAGCTCCCGCCCCTGTCGGCCTACATCCATATCCCCTGGTGCGTGCGCAAATGCCCGTACTGCGACTTCAATTCCCACGCCGCCGGCCCGGAGCTGCCCGAGGACGCCTACGTCCAGGCGCTGCTGGCCGACCTGGCGGCTGACCGGCAGCACGTCCACGGCCGCAAGCTGACCTCGATCTTCTTCGGCGGCGGCACGCCCAGCCTGTTCTCCGCCAGTGCCTTGGGGCGCATCCTCGAAGGCCTGGAGCGCGAAGTCGGTTTCGAAAACGACATCGAAATCACCCTGGAGGCCAACCCCGGCACCTTCGAACAGGCCAAATTCGCCGACTACCGGGCCCTGGGCATCAACCGCCTGTCCATCGGCGTGCAGAGCTTCCAGGCCGATAAGCTCAAGGCCCTGGGGCGCATCCACGACGGCGACGAGGCGGTGCGCGCGGCGGACATGGCGCGCCGCGCCGGCTTCGACAACTTCAACCTCGACCTGATGCACGGCCTGCCCGAGCAGAGCGTGGCCGACGCCCTGGCCGACCTGGAGCAGGCCATCGCCCTGGCCCCGACGCACCTGTCCTGGTACCAGCTGACCATGGAGCCGAACACGGTGTTCTGGAGCCAGCCGCCGGAACTGCCGGAAGACGACGCCCTCTGGGAAATCCAGGAAGCCGGCCAGGCCCGGCTAGCGCAGGCCGGCTACGTCCAGTACGAGACTTCGGCCTACGCCCGCGACGGCCTGCGCGCCCGGCACAACCTCAACTACTGGACCTTCGGCGACTTCCTCGGCATCGGCGCCGGCGCCCACGCCAAGCTCAGCAGCCCCGAAGGCCGCATTCTGCGCACCTGGAAGACGCGCCTGCCGAAGGACTACCTGAACCCGGCCAAGGCCTTCCAGGCCGGAGAGCGGGTGCTGGAAGCGGCCGACCTGCCCTTCGAGTTCATGATGAACGCCCTGCGCCTGGTGGACGGCGTCCCGGCAGAGCTGTTCGAGCAGCGCACCGGCCTGCCGCTGCAAGCCATCGCCGAAGCCTGCCGCGAAGCCCGCGCCCAGGGCTTGCTGGCCGAAGACGAAGAGCGCCTGCGACCGTCCGAGCGCGGCCAACTGTTCCTCAACGACCTGCTGCAGCAGTTCCTGCCTTAACCAAGCCCGCCGGGGGACGTGTAAACTCCCCCGTCGACCGCCCCCGACCAAGGAGCCTGCATGGACTTCGCCCTCGACCTGATCGCCAGCGCCTCCCGCTGGAGCCGCAGCCATCTGTCCGATATCGCCCTGGCGATCATGGCCACCCTGCTGGTGCTGTTCGGCCCGGCGATCAACGCCTGGGTGCAGCAGCGCATCGGCAGCCTCAACTTCGTCTTCCGCACCCTGCTGTTCGTGCTCATCTGCGCCGTGGGCTACGGCCTGGCCATGGTTTTCGTCACCCCCTGGGTGGCCCACGGCCTGAACTACTTCAACAACTACACCCTGGCGCCGGTGCTGCTGTTGCTGTTCTTCATCATCGGCATGATCGCCGACCGCAGCTGACTGCTAGTGTTTCCCCAGTAGCCAACGCGCAGCTGGGGAAACACCATGAAACCGATCAAGCACCTGTACCTGCACTTCGTCGACGGCCAGCGCCTGGCGCTGCGCTTCCCGCAACAGAGCGAGGACCCGGTGGAAGTGGCGCAGGGCATCCGCAAACAGCTGGAGTCGCCTTGCCTGAGCATCGAGGTGGACGGCGATCTGCTGCTGATCCCGCGCAGCAGCATCAAGTACCTGCAGATCACCCCGGCGCCGCTGAGCCTGCCGGACATCACCGTGGTCGGCGCCGAGCTGATCGACTGATTCCGGGGTAGGAGCGCGCCCTGCGCGCGATTCGCGGGCAGGGCCCGCTCCTACAGGGGCAGGGGAATGCCCTCGTAGGATGGGTTGAGCGAAGCGATACCCATCACCGCGGCCGCATGGGTTTCGCAGGCTCAACCCATCCTACGAAGAGCACCTCGGCGCAGTCGACACGCTGTCGCCCCGCCCACGCCATTGCCATGTAGGAGCGCGCCCTGCGCGCGATATCGCGGGCAGGGCCCGCTCCTACAGGGGCAGGGGAACGCCCTCGTAGGATGGGTTGAGCGAAGCGATACCCATCACCACGGCCGCATGGGTTTCGCAGGCTCAACCCATCCTACGAAAAGCATTGCGGCGCAGTCGACACGCGCCGCCCCACCCACGCCATTCCCATATAGGACGTTTCGATGGCTCAATCGACGCGCTGGAACTTCAGGTCCCAGACGCCATGGCCCAGGCGCTCGCCGCGGCGTTCGAACTTGGTCACCGGGCGCTCTTCCGGGCGCGGCACGTAGGTGTTGTCCGGGGACAGGTTGCGGTAGCCGGGCGCGGCGTTCATCACTTCCAGCATGTGCTCGGCGTACTGTTCCCAGTCGGTGGCCATGTGCAGGACGCCGCCGACCTTCAGCTTGCTGCGCACCAGCTCCGCCCAGGCCGGCTGGACGATGCGGCGCTTGTGGTGGCGCGCCTTGTGCCAGGGGTCGGGGAAGAACAGCAGAACGCGGTCCAGGCTGGCGTCGGCCACGCAGTCGCGCAGCACTTCAAGGGCGTCGCAGCTGTAGACGCGGATGTTGGTCAGGTTCTGCGTCAGCATGCCGTTGAGCAGCGCGCCCACGCCCGGGCGGTGCACTTCGACGCCGATGAAGTCCTGGTCCGGCGCCGCGGCGGCCATCTCCAGGGTGGCGTGGCCCATGCCGAAGCCGATCTCGAAGGTGCGCGGGGCCTTGCGCCCGAACACCTGGTCGAAGTCGCGCAGGCCGTCGACCAGTTCCAGGCCGAAGCGCGGCCAGCCCTGGTCGAGGCCGCGCTGCTGGCCTTCGGTCATGCGCCCGGCGCGCATCACGAAGCTCTTGATGGTGCGCATCGGCCGGTCGGTGGCCTGCTCGGCCTGGGGCTGCTGGGTATCGCTCATGTTCGGACCTTGGAAAAAACGGGGCAGTGAAAGTGACGACGGGCCGGCCCGCGCTTGGCGAACCGGCCCGCTCGGGGCGCCGCGCCGGGATCAGCCGATCAGGCCGCTCATCGGCGAGGAGGCGCTGGCGTACAGTTTGCGCGGCATGCGCCCGGCCAGGTAGGCCAGGCGACCGGCGACGATGGCGTGCTTCATGGCCTCGGCCATCATCACCGGGTTCTGCGCGTGGGCGATGGCGGTGTTCATCAGCACCGCCTCGCAGCCCAGTTCCATGGCGATG
Organism: Pseudomonas sp. NBRC 100443; assembly: GCF_030268185.1. Lineage (NCBI taxonomy): Bacteria > Pseudomonadati > Pseudomonadota > Gammaproteobacteria > Pseudomonadales > Pseudomonadaceae > Pseudomonas > Pseudomonas sp. NBRC 100443. The sequence goes on along the minus strand of NZ_BSQE01000003.1, from coordinate 183,197 downwards.
GTGGCGTCGGAAGCGGTGCCTACGCCGGCGTCGACCAGCACCGGCACCGTGGCCTCTTCGAGGATGATACGCAGGTTGTAGGGGTTGCAGATGCCCAGGCCGGAGCCGATCAGGCCGGCCAGCGGCATCACCGCGATGCAGCCCATCTCGGCCAACTGGCGGGCGATGATCGGATCGTCGCTGGTATACACCATCACGTCGAAGCCGTCCTTGACCAGCACTTCGGCGGCCTTGAGGGTTTCCACGACGTTGGGGAACAGCGTCTTCTGGTCCGCCAGCACTTCCAACTTGACCAGGTTGTGGCCGTCCAGCAGCTCGCGGGCCAGGCGGCAGGTGCGCACCGCTTCCACGGCGTCGTAGCAACCGGCGGTGTTCGGCAGGATGGTGTAGCGGTCCGGCGGGATCACGTCGAGCAGGTTGGGCTCGTCGGGGTTCTGGCCGATGTTGGTGCGGCGTACCGCCACCGTGACGATCTGCGCGCCGGAGGCCTCGATGGCGCGGCGCGTCTCGTCGAGATCCTGGTACTTGCCGGTGCCGACCAGCAGGCGCGATTCATAGGTGCGCCCGGCGAGGGTGAAAGGCTTGTCGACCGGCAGGGTGGAAGAGGCTTGGCTCATCGGATCTTTCCTCAGCAAAAGCGGGTGGGGCGGGGCCTGAATCGGGGAAGCGACGGCCTAGCCGCCGCCGATGGCGTGCACCACCTCCACCTGGTCGCCCTCCTTGAGGGCGGTGGCGGCGTGCTGGCTGCGCGGCACTATGTCCAGGTTCAGTTCGACCGCGACGCGGCGCCCGCCCAGTTCCAGGCGTTCGAGCAGGTGGGCCACGCTCTGGCCGTCGGGCAGCTCGTAGGGTTCGCCGTTCAACTGGATACGCATGGGCAGCACCGTCGCGATTGGAGGGGGTGGGCATTCTAGCCCGAGAGCCGGCGATGACCAAGGCGCAAGCGGGCCATCGGCCGGCGATTCTGACGTCCGGGTCAGCCCGCCAGCCTCCAGGCCGCCAGGCCCAGGCACAGCCAGCCGGCGAGGAAGCAGACGCCGCCGATGGGCGTGATGGCGCCGAGCACCGGGGTGGACGTCAGGGTCAGCAGGTAGAGGCTGCCGGAGAAGATCAGGATGCCGGCGACGAAGAACCCGCCGGCGATGCCCACCAGGCGGCCGCCCAGGTGCGCCGACAGCAGCGCCACGCCGAACAGGACCAGGGCATGGAGCATCTGGTAATGCACGCCGGTCTGGAAGATCGCCAGGTAGTCGGCGCTCAGGCGGCTCTTCAGGCCGTGGGCGGCGAAAGCGCCGAGAGCTACGCCGGTGAAACCGAAGAAGGCGGCGAACAGCAGGAAGGTACGCAACATGGGAAACTCCCCGATAGGTCAGGGCCGTTATAATGACGCGCACTATCGCCCGGGCAAACCCCAGCATGCGCAACCTACTCCGCCGCCTGTTCAAGTTCCTCGTCTATTTCGCCCTGGGCAGTGTGGCCGTGGTCGTCGTCCTGCGCTGGGTGCCGCCGCCGGGCAGCATGCTGATGGTCGAGCGCAAAGTGCAGTCCTGGTTCAACGGCCAGCCCATCGACCTGCAGCGCGACTGGCGCAGCTGGGACGCGATTTCCGACAACCTCAAGGTGGCGGTCATCGCCGGCGAGGACCAGAAGTTCGCCGAGCACCACGGCTTCGACCTGCCGGCCATCGAGCAGGCCCTGGCCCACAACGGCCGTGGCAAGAGCCTCCGCGGCGCCAGCACCATCAGCCAGCAGACCGCCAAGAACCTGTTCCTCTGGTCCGGCCGCAGTTGGCTGCGCAAGGGCCTGGAAGCCTGGTTCACGGTGCTGCTGGAGACCTTGTGGCCGAAGCAGCGCATCCTCGAGGTCTACCTGAACAGCGCCGAGTGGGACGACGGCGTGTTCGGCGCCCAGGCCGCCGCGCGCCACCACTTCGGCGTCGACGCCAGCCGCCTGTCGGCGCAGCAGGCCGCGCAGCTCGCCGCGGTGCTGCCCAACCCCCGCCAGTGGAGCGCCGCGCGCCCCAGCGGCTACGTGCGCCAGCGCGCCGCCTGGATTCGCCAGCAGATGTGGCAGCTCGGCGGCCCCGATTACTTGGAGCGCCTGCGCTGAGCCACGCTCAGTGCGCCAGGCTCTCCCGCGGCACCACCTGCAGCCAGACCAGCTCGCCATTGCGGTGCAGCAGCGTCAGGCCGCGCTCGGGGTAGATCCAGGCCTCGCCGCCGTCGGTCTGCAAACGCAGGCGCGGCGGGCCAAAGCTGGCCACCAGGCGGCCGACGCTCAGCGTCTGGCTGGGCGCCAGCAGCACCGAGGCCACCGTCTGCCGGCGCAGCTGTTCCAACATGGCGTCGCTGAGCGGCTGGTCGGGCGCACCCGGCGCTATGCCCGTGGCCTTCTGCAGGCTGCTGCGTTCTTCGTCGCTCAGCACCAGCTCGGCCTCCATGCGCCAGGGCCCGTCGGGCGTGCCCAGGGTGCCGCGGTAACTCAGCTGGGCGCCCTGCTGGTCGCGGGTCAGCCACAGCGCGCCCTCCTGCCAGCTGTGCAACTGGCCGAGGTCCAGGGTGCCGTCGGCCAGGGGGCCGAACACCTCGCGCTGCCAGTCCTCCAGCCAGGCCGGGGGCGGCAGCGGCGCTGTGGAGCGCGCCACCCACAGGCCGGCGGCGAAGGCCAGCAGGGCGAAGGCGAGGATCAGCAGGCCATGGGCCGGGCGTAGTCGGGGCATCGGGTCTCCGGGCATTCGCGGGCAGAAAAAAACCGCACCCCGAGGGGTGCGGTCTTCAGTCTAGCGGTGCAGCGGGCGCTTATGCCTCGATGCGCCCCTTGAGCTTGTTCATCGCGTTCTTTTCCAACTGACGGATGCGCTCGGCGGACACGTTGTACTTGGCCGCCAGGTCGTGCAGCGTCGCCTTCTCCTCGGCCAGCCAGCGCTGGTGGAGGATGTCGCGGCTGCGCTCGTCCAGGCCTTCCAGCGCCTCGTGCAGGCTGGCGGTGGAGCTGTCGCTCCAGTCCGCTTCCTCCAACTGGCGCGCCGGGTCGTAGCGATGGTCTTCCAGGTAGTGCGCCGGCGACTGGTAGGCGCTATCGTCGTCGGCGTCGGCCGCCGGGTCGAAGGCCATGTCCTGGCCGCTCAGGCGGCTTTCCATCTCGCGCACTTCCCGGGCTTCCACGCCCAGGCTCTCGGCGACGCGTTCGACTTCGTCGTTGCTCAGCCAGGCCAGACGCTTCTTCTGGCTGCGCAGGTTGAAGAACAGCTTGCGCTGCGCCTTGGTGGTGGCGACCTTGACGATCCGCCAGTTGCGCAGGATGAACTCGTGGATTTCCGCCTTGATCCAATGCACGGCGAAGGACACCAGACGCACACCCATTTCCGGGTTGAAGCGTTTCACGGCCTTCATCAGGCCGACGTTGCCCTCCTGGATCAGATCGGCCTGGGCCAGGCCGTACCCGGAATAACTCCGGGCGATGTGCACGACGAAGCGCAGGTGCGCCAGCACCATTTGCCGTGCCGCTTCCAGATCTTGCTGATAGAAGAGGCGTTCGGCCAGTTCGCGCTCCCGCTCCGGCGTCAACAGCGGGATGCTGTTCACCGAGTGCACGTAGGCTTCCAGGTTCGCGCCGGGAGCCAGGGCATAGACAGGTTGCAAAGAAGTGGTCATGCGAATCCTCCGATTCACGAAACTCGCGCAGTGTAGCACTGAGCGATCTGACTGCAAGCGGGTGTAAAAGTTCCTTTACAGCCTTGAAGAAAACCGGGCAAATCAGTCGTTTGTCAGCGCGGCGCCAGCTCCCGCAGGTGCCGCGCCACGGCCAGCCAGGCGCCGATCCAGCCCAGCAGCACCGCGCCTATGGTCAGCGACAGGCCGTCGTTCAAGGGCACGCCGGCCAGGGTGAAATCGCTGCCGTAGAGGCCGGCCAGGTTGACCACCGAGGCGTTCAGCCAGTTCAGCCCGAACTCCAGCAGGGCCCAGGACAGGATGCCGGCGCCCAGGCCGTAGAGCGCGCCCATATAAAGGAAGGGCCGACGCACGTAGCCGTCGGTCCCGCCGACCAGCTTGATCACTTCGATTTCGTTACGGCGGTTTTCGATGTGCAGACGAATGGTATTGCCGATCACCAGCAGCAGGGTCAGCACCAGCACCACGGTCAGGCCGAAGACGAAGCGGTCGCCCAGCTTGAGGATGGCCGACAGCCGCTCGACCCACACCAGGTCCAGTTGCGCCTGTTGTACACCCGGCAGCTCGGCCAGGCGTTGACGCAGGGCATCGAGCTGGTTGCGGTCGACCTGCTTGGGCGTCACCGAGATCACCGCCGGCAACGGGTTCTCCGGCAGCTCCTTGAGCGCCTCGCCCAGGCCGGACTGTTCCTGCAGCTCTTTCAGCGCATCCTCGCGGCTGATCAGCTGCGCCTCGATCACGTCGGGCATGCGCTCGATCTGTTCGCGCAGGTCCTGGCCCTGGCTCTCGCTGGTCTTCAGGTCCAGGTACAGGGAAATCTGCGCCGCGCGCTGCCAGGAGCCGCCCAGCCGCTCGACGTTGCCCAGCAGCAGCGACAGGCCCATGGGCAGGCTCAGGGTGATGCCCATCACCAGGCAGGTGAAGAAGCTGCCGAAGGGGTGGCCGAACATCCGCTTGAGGCTGTCCACCAGGCTGGCGCGGTGGCTTTCGCCGTAGGCGCTGAACAGCTGGCCCCAGTCGGTGGATTCCTTCTCCACGCGCTCGCGGCTCTTCTTCGGCTGCGTGCCCTCTTCCGGAGCGTGCGGCAGTTGCTGATCGTTCATCAGGCCTCCTCCTCGCGGTCCGCGATGATCCGCCCGCGCTGCAGGGTGATCATCCGATGGCGCATGCGCGCGATCAGCGCCAGGTCGTGGCTGGCGATCAGCACGGTGGTGCCGAGGCGGTTGATGTCCTCGAACACGCCCATGATCTCCGAGGCCAGGCGCGGGTCGAGGTTGCCGGTGGGCTCGTCGGCGAGCAGCAGGGCCGGGCGGTGCACCACCGCGCGGGCGATGCCGACGCGCTGCTGCTGGCCGGTGGAGAGGTCCGACGGCAGGTCCTCGGCCTTTTCCTTGAGGCTCACGCGGTCGAGCGCCGCTTCCACCCGCTGGGCGATCTCCGCCTTGGGCAGGCCGAGGATCTGCAGCGGCAGGGCGACGTTGTCGAACACCGTGCGGTCGTTGAGCAGTTGGTGGTTCTGGAACACCACGCCGATCTGCCGGCGCAGGAAGGGAATCTGCGCGGTGGTGATGCGCGCCAGGTCCTGGCCGCCGAGCAGCAGCTTGCCGGAGGTCGGCCGCTCCATCGCCAGGATCAGCCGCAGCAGGGTGCTCTTGCCGGCGCCGGAATGGCCGGTGACGAAGAGGATCTCGCCGCGATGGATGCGGAACGAAGCGTCATGCAGGCCGACGTGGCCGTTGGGATAGCGTTTGCCGACCTGCTCGAAGCGGATCATGCGGTCTCCCGGGTCTCGAACAATGCACGGACGAAAGCGTCGGCCTCGAAGGTGCGCAGATCGTCGATCCCTTCGCCGACGCCGATGTAGCGGATAGGCAGGCCGAACTGCTTGGCCAGGGCGAAGATCACCCCGCCCTTGGCGGTGCCGTCCAGTTTGGTCAGGGCCAGGCCGGTGAGTTCCACGGCGTTGTTGAACTGCTTGGCCTGGTTGATGGCGTTCTGCCCGGTGCCGGCGTCGAGCACCAGCAGGACTTCGTGGGGAGCCGTGTCGTCCAGCTTGCCGATGACCCGGCGCACCTTCTTCAGCTCCTCCATCAGGTTGTCCTTGGTGTGCAGGCGCCCGGCGGTGTCGGCGATCAGCACGTCGACGCCACGGGCCTTGGCGGCCTGCACGGCGTCGAAGATCACCGAGGCCGAGTCGGCGCCGGTGTGCTGGGCGATCACCGCGATGTTGTTGCGCTCGCCCCATACCTGCAGCTGTTCAACGGCGGCGGCGCGGAAGGTGTCGCCGGCGGCCAGCATGACCTTCTTGCCGTCCATCTGCAGCTTCTTCGCCAGCTTGCCGATGGTGGTGGTCTTGCCCACGCCGTTCACCCCGACCACGAGGATCACGTAGGGCTGCTTGCCGGCCGCGATGGCCAGCGGTTGTTCCACCGGGCGCAGCAGGCCGGCCAGTTCTTCCTGCAGGGCCTTGTACAGCGCTTCGCTGTCGGCCAGTTCCTTGCGCGCCACGCGCCTGGTCAGGTTCTGCACGATGGCGGTGGTGGCCTCGACGCCGACGTCGGCGGTCAGCAGGCGCGTCTCGATCTCGTCGAGCAGGTCGTCGTCGATAGCCTTCTTGCCCAGGAACAGGCTGGCCATGCCCTCGCCGAGGCTGGCGCTGGTCTTCGACAGGCCCTGCTTGAGGCGGGCGAAGAAACCGAGCTTGGCTGCTTCGGTCGGAGCGGCGGGCTTCTCGACGGCGACGGGCGCGGGCTCGGCGGCTGCCGGCAGCTCCGCAATCGGAGCCGGAGCCGGGACAGGCTCGACCACGGGCGCGGCGGGGACGACTGGCGCGGCCGCTTCCACCGGGGGCTGCGGCTCGACGGGCGCTTGCGGCTCGGCCGGGCGAACAGGCTCCAGCGGCTCGGCCGGCACGCTTTCGGCCTGCGGCGCCGGCGCCAACGGCTCGGCAGGGGCCACGGGCAGCGGCGTGCTCAGCTCGTCGACGGGGGCCGGACGGGGCGCGTCGGCCGCCGGGGCCGCCGGGGCCGCCGCGGGCTGCTCAGGCTGCGCCGGGCTTTCCGCCGGCTGCGCGGCAGCCGCCTCGGCCTCGGGGGCTGGCGCTACGGTTTCTTCGGCCTGGGGTTTCTTGCGGAACCAGCTGAACAGGCCTTTCTTCTCCCCGCCCTGCGGGGCCTTCTTGTCGTCGTTGGAACCAAACATGAATGGCTTGCATCTCAAGGGAGCGGCACGGGACGTGGCCGCCCGGAAAACGGATGGGTATCCTAGCATCTCCTCGCCTGCCGGGGTTAGGCGGCTGCCCGACAGCCATGCCACCGCCCTTCGGGCCACCAGCAAGGACCTGTTCGACCATGAAGAATCCTCCCCGCCGCGCGCTCGGCCTGCTCTGCGGCGTTCTCTGCCTGCCGCTGTTCGCCGTCGCCGCCGAACCCCAGCCGACCCACGAATACGTACTGGACAACGGATTGAAGCTGGTGGTTCGCGAAGACCACCGCGCCCCCGTGGTAGTCTCCCAGCTCTGGTACAGGATCGGCTCCAGCTACGAGACGCCCGGCCTCACCGGCCTGTCCCACGCCCTGGAGCACATGATGTTCAAGGGCAGCAGCAAGATGGGCCCGGGCGAGGCCTCGCGCGTGCTGCGCGACCTCGGCGCCGAGGAGAACGCCTTCACCACCGACGACTACACCGCCTACTACCAGGTGCTGGCCAAGGACCGCCTGCCGGTGGCCTTCGAACTGGAGGCCGACCGCATGGCGCACCTGACGCTGCCGGCCGACCAGTTCAAGAGCGAGATCGAGGTGATCAAGGAAGAACGCCGCCTGCGCACCGAGGACAAGCCCTACGCCCTCGCCTACGAGCGCTTCAAGGCCGCAGCCTACCTGTCCAGCGGCTACCACTCGCCGACCATCGGCTGGATGGCCGACCTGCAGCGCATGACCATCGACGACCTGCGCGCCTGGTACAAGGCCTGGTACGCGCCGAACAACGCCACCCTGGTGGTGGTCGGCGACGTCCAGCCCGAGGAGGTCAAGGCCCTGGCCCAGCGCTGGTTCGGCGACATCCCGCGGCGCGAACTGCCGCCGGCGCGCAAGCCGCTGGAAGTGCCCGACCCGGGCGAACGCCGCCTCACCCTCGAAGTGCGCACCCAACTGCCCAGCCTGATCATGGGCTTCAACGTGCCCAGCCTGGGCAGCAGCGAGAACCCCCGCGAGGTGCATGCCCTGCGGCTGATCTCCGCGCTGCTCGACGGCGGCTACAGCGCCCGCCTGTCCTCGCGCCTGGAGCGCGGCCAGGAACTGGTGGCCGGCGCCTCCGCCTCCTACGACGCCTTCGCCCGCGGCGACACCCTGTTCACCCTGAGCGCCACCCCCAACGTGCAGAAGGGCAAGACCCTGGAGCAGGTGGAGAAGGCCCTCTGGCAGCAGCTCGACGAACTCAAGACCACCCCGCCCAGCCAGGAAGAACTGGAGCGCGTGCGCGCCCAGCTGATCGCCGGGCTGGTCTTCGAGCGCGATTCCATCGCCGCCCAGGCCAGCAGCATCGGCCAGCTGGAGAGCGTTGGCCTGTCCTGGCGCCTCGCCGACCAGGACCTGGAAGCCATCCGCCAGGTCACGGCCGAAGACATCCAGAAGGCCGCCCGCACCTATTTCGTCCGTTCGCGCCTGACCCTCGCCCAGGTGCTGCCGCAAGCCGATACCGACAAGGAGCCGAGCAAATGAGTGAACGAAATGGCCTGCGCTACGGCCTGCTCGGCCTGGTCGTCCTCCTGCTGATCGCCGGCCTGGCGTTCTGCGTCAGCCGCCCCGCCGGCGGCAGCAACCCCGCCCCGCAAACGCCGGCCGCCGCGGCACCCAGCGGCCTGCAGTCGCTGGCCGAGGCCGCCGGCAAGAAGCCCGGCCACCGCCAGTTGGACATCCAGCGCTGGACCACCGCCGAAGGCGCCCGCGTGCTCTTCGTCGAGGCCCACGAGCTGCCGATGTTCGACCTGCGCCTGACCTTCGCCGCCGGCAGCAGCCAGGATGGCGACGCCCCGGGCCTGGCCATGCTGACCAACGCTATGCTCAACGAAGGCGTGCCGGGCAAGGACACCAGCGCCATCGCCGCCGGTTTCGAGGACCTGGGCGCCGACTTCATGAACGGCTCCTACCGCGACATGGCGGTAGCCGGCCTGCGCAGCCTGAGCGAGAAGGACAAGCGCGAGGCCGCCGTCGCCCTGTTCGACCAGGTAGTGGGCCAGCCGACCTTCCCCGAGGAAGCCCTGGCACGCATCAAGAACCAGGTGCTGGCCGGCTTCGAATACCAGAAGCAGAACCCCGGCAAGCTGGCCGGCCTGGAACTGTTCAAGCGCCTCTACGGCGACCACCCCTACGCCCATTCCAGCGACGGCAATGAGCAGTCGGTGCCGAAGATCGGCGTCGCCCAGCTGCGCGCCTTCCACCAGAAGGGCTACGCCGCCGGCAACACGGTGATCGCGCTGGTCGGCGACCTCAGCCGCGCCGAGGCCGAGGCCATCGCCGCCAAGGTCTCCGCCGCGCTGCCCAAGGGCCCGGCGCTGCCGCCGGTGGCCCAGCCGGCCGTGCCCAAGCCGGGCCCCAGCCACATCGAGTTCCCCTCCAAGCAGACCCACCTGCTGCTGGCCCAGCTGGGCATCACCCGCAACGACCCGGACTACCCGGCGCTGTACCTGGGCAACCAGATCCTCGGCGGCGGCGGCTTCGGCACCCGGCTGATGGACCAGGTGCGCGAGAAGCGCGGGCTGACCTACGGCGTGTCCTCCGGCTTCACCGGCATGCAGGCGCGCGGGCCCTTCACCATCGGCCTGCAGACCCGCGCCGAACTCAGCGAAGGCACCCTCAAGCTGGTCCAGGACATCGTCCGCGACTACGTGAAGAACGGTCCGACGCAGAAGGAACTGGACGACGCCAAGCGCGAACTGGCCGGCAGCTTCCCGCTGTCCACCGCGAGCAACGCCGACATCGTCGGCCAGCTCGGCGCCATCGGCTTCTACGGCCTGCCCTCGGACTACCTGGAGACCTTCCTGGCCCAGGTCCAGGCTCTGGACGTGGACAAGGTCAGGGCGGCCATGCAGCGCCACGTCGACCCGGACGCCTTCGTCATCGTCACCGCCGGCCCCACGGTGCCGCAGAAACCGCTGCCGCCGCCCACCGACAAACCGGCCGAACAGCCCCTCGGCGTTCCGGAGCACTGATGAACAGAAGACCCAAGGCGCCAACCCCCGCCAACGCCCGCCAGCACGGCGGCCAGGGCCAGCTGCGCATCATCGGCGGGGAGTGGCGCAGCCGGCGCTTCGCCTTCCCCGACGGCCCGGGCCTGCGCCCGACCCCCGACCGGGTGCGCGAGACGCTGTTCAACTGGCTGGCCGCCTACGTTCCCGGCGCCCGCGTGCTCGACCCCTTCGCCGGCAGCGGCGCGCTGTTTCTCGAAGCCCTGTCCCGCGGCGCCAGCAGCGGCCTGGCCCTGGACCTGAACCGCGAAGCCGTGGCCGCCCTGCGCGGCCATCTGGCCACCCTCAAGTGCGAGAACGGCGAAGTGCAGTTGCAGGACGCCCTCGCCTACCTGGCCAAGCCGGCGCCGGCGCCGGTCGACCTGGTATTCCTCGACCCGCCCTTCCATCAGGACCTGCTGCAGAACAGCTGCCGCCTGCTGGAGGAAAACGGCTGGCTGGCGGCCGAGGCCTGGATCTACACCGAAAGCGAAAGCGCCCCTTCCAGCCTCGGCCTGCCGGCCAACTGGCGGCTGCACCGGGAGAAGCAGGCGGGGAATGTGCATTACGCGCTGTGGCGGCGCGAAGGATGAGTTGATCCCCCAGGGGAAGGCGGTCAGACAAAAAAGGATGCACTGGATGAGCGATACCGATGAGCAGGGGATTCTGATCTACGAAGCGGACGACGGTCATCTGGCAGTCGAGGTTCGATTGGAGCACGACACGCTCTGGCTCAACCTGCAGCAACTGTCCGACCTTTTCGGGCGTGACAAGTCGGTCATTTCGCGGCACCTGAAAGCCATCTTCGACAGCAGGGAACTGGATCGCGAACGAACCGTTGCAAAAAATGCAACCGTTCAACGCGAGGGGGATCGCGAAGTCACCCGGCAGATCGACTACTACAATCTCGACGCCATCATCTCCGTCGGCTACCGCGTCAACTCCCGGCAAGGCACGCGCTTCCGCATCTGGGCCAACCAGGTGCTCAAGGACTACCTGGTCCAGGGTTACGCACTCAACGAGCAACGCCTGAAAGCCCAGCAGGCACGGGTTCGCGAACTGGAGCGGACGCTGACGCTGTTCCAGCAGAACCTCATCGACCAGGCCAGCCTGCCCGAGGCCCGGGGCCTGGTGAGCGTCATCGCCGGCTATGCGCGCACCTTCGTGCTGCTCAACCAGTTCGACAGCGAGCGCCTGCCCGCGGAAGGTTTCGATGAAAGCATCCGCTACGCCATCGAACCCGCCGATGCCCAAGCTGCGATCACGGCCCTGAAGACCGACCTGCTGGCCAGGGGCGAGGCAAGCGAGTTGTTCGGCCGCCCCAAGGACGACAGCTTCCTCGGCATTCTCGGCAACGTCACGCAGTCCTTCGCCGGCCAGTTCCTCTACCCCAGCATCGAGGAGCAGGCTGCGCACCTGCTTTACTTCATCATCAAGAACCATCCGTTCACCGACGGCAACAAGCGTATCGGCGCCTTCCTGTTCATCTGGTTCCTGCAGCGCAACCAGCATCACCTCAAGCACGACGGCGAACTGAAGATCAACGACAACGCCCTGGCCGCCATCGCCCTGCTGGTGGCGCAAAGCGATCCGCGACAGAAAGAACTGATGATCCACCTGATCATGAACCTCATCCGCAACTGAGCCGTGCCCGCATGACACCGCCCTTCCAACCCGCCTGGTGGCTCCCCGGCCCGCATCTGCAGACGCTCTACGGCTCGCTGCTGCGCAAGGCGCCGGTGCTGCGCCGCGAGCGCGAGCGGCTGTGGCTGGAGGACGGCGACTTCCTCGACCTCGACTGGCACGGCCCGCACAGTGCGCGCACGCCACTGGTGCTGGCCGTCCATGGGCTGACCGGCTCTTCCGACTCGCACTACATCCGCGGCCTGCAGTTCGCCGTGCAGGCCCGTGGCTGGGCCAGCGTGGCGTTGAACTGGCGCGGCTGCTCGGGCGAGCCCAACCTGCTGCCGCGCGGCTACCACTCGGGCATCAGCGAGGACCTGGCGGCGGTCATCGAGCACCTGCGGCGCATGCGCCCGCTGGCGCCGCTATACGCGGTGGGCTATTCGCTGGGCGGCAACGTGCTGCTCAAGTACCTCGGCGAGCAGGGCCAGGACTGCCCCCTGCGCGGCGCCGCGGCGGTGTCGGTGCCGTTCCGCCTGGACCGCTGCGCCGACCGCATCGGCATCGGCTTCTCGCGCATCTACCAGGCGCACTTCATGCGCGAACTGGTGGCCTACGTGCGCAACAAGCAGCAGAGCTTCACCCAGCGCGGCGCCCAGGAGCACCTGGCGGCGCTGGAGCGCCTGGGGCCGCTGGACGGCATGCGCACCTTCTGGGACTTCGACGGCCGCGTCACTGCGCCGCTGCACGGCTTCGCCGACGCCCACGACTACTACAAGCGCGCCTCCAGCCGCTTTTACCTGGGCGGCATCCACACCCCGACGCTGATCATCCATTCCAGCGACGATCCCTTCATCGACGCCGGCAGCATCCCGCCGGCGGACGAGCTCTCGGCCAGCACCGAGCTGGAGCTGCACGAGCACGGCGGCCACGTGGGCTTCATCGGCGGCACGCCGGGGCGGCCGGACTACTATCTGGAAAGGCGCATACCCGACTGGCTGCTGGCCCTGCACGGCAGCGCCGGCTGAAGCGGGCTTGACCGGGATCAGCATCTGCCGGCCAGCGATGGTCCAGGCTGGAAGCGCCAAAGGGCAAGGAGGGGAAGCCATGAGCGAAGCGACCATCCGGATCCACCGTGTCACGTCGCTGGACGATACCCAGTGCGCCGGCATAGCCATGCTCTATCGCGCCGTCGGCTGGGGCCACCCGAACGACGCGGACGAGTTGCGCGATCTCTGCGAATCTTCCGGCTACGTGCTGCTGGCCAGCGAGGCTGGGCAGGTGGTCGGCCTGCTCCGCGCCGAGCCGGAGAACGCCCAGACCACCTGGCTGGCGGAGCTGGCGGTGCTGCCTGGCCACCAAGGGCGAGGTATAGGCACTTCGCTGATGCAGCGCTTCATCGCCGACCATCCCGGCGCGCGCCTGTACACCGATGCCACCGATGGGGTGGAGGGGTTCTTCCTCCGGCATGGCCTGGAACTGCGCCAACCGCTGGTGCCGGGGCCGCGCAAGGGGTGATATCGGCGGGGGGCGATACGGCTTTTCGTAGGAGCGAGCTTGCTCGCGAACGGTGTTTGCCGGTGAGTGCTTGGTGTTCGCCCAAGAGCACCCTCTCCCTAACCCTCTCCCTGAAGGGAGAGGGGACCGTTGGGCAGGGTCGGACATTCTAGTGTCAGCCGGCTAGCACAGAGATTGCTGGCTGAAACCTTCCTCCTCTCGGCACGGACAAGCCCCCTCTCCCTTCAGGGAGAGGGCTGGGGAGAGGGAAAGGAATTCAACTTCGCACCGAAGCAACCGGCAGACGCCCGTTCGCGAGCAAGCTCGCTCCTACGAAAAGCCAAACGTAGGACGCCATCCATGTGTGGTGATCACCCCTGTGGATAACTCACACGCCCTGCGAAGGACTTTCCGTCAACGGCACGTACAGCCTTTCGGCGATCCGCTCCACCGCCGCCTGCGAATCCTCGGCGATGTGCCCGCTCTCCAGCGCCAGCACCTGGTAGATGCCGCGCCGCAGCAGTTCCTCGCTGAGGTCGCCGGTGACTTCCTGGGTGGTGCAGAGGAAGCGCACCCAGGAGGTGAGGATGATCCAGGCGTTGAGGGTCAGGGCTTCCAGCTGGATTTCGTCCATCCGCAATATCCCGGCCTCGACGAAGCCGCGGTAGATGGCCTTGGCGTTCACCAGCGCGCGGCGGGCGAAGGCGCGGTAGGCCGCGGCCAGCTCCGCGTCGCTTTCCAGCAGGTGCTCCAGGTCGCGGTGCAGGAAGCGGTAGCGCCACATGGCCGCCAGCAGCGCCTCCAGGTAGAAGGTCTTGTCCTCGATGGTCAGCCCGCGGCCCTCGGGCAGGCGCAGGAAGTCGTCGACGCGCGCCTCGTACTCGGCGAACAGCTCGGCGATGATCGCCTGCTTGTTGCGGAAGTGGTAGTACAGGTTGCCCGGGGACATGCCCAGGTGCGCGGCGATGTGGTTGGTGGTGACGCTGCGCTCGCCCTGGGCGTTGAACAGCGCCAGGCTCTCCTGGACGATGCGGTCGCGGGTCTTGATGCGTGGGGCCATGCGCGGACTCGGAATCACTCTTCTACGGCAAGGGGCAAAGGTACACGGATTGCTACGTGCGATGCAGCCGGCGTAACACTCCAGGCGGCCGCCCAGCTTTTCGTTGGGTGGGCCGCGCGGCGCTGACGCGGCATGCTATTTGACACTTTAGAGTAATTGCTCTAAAAATCCAGCGACAAGCACAACGCGAAGCGCCCCACCCACTCGGAGCGCTTCCCCCAGCCGGTCCGCCGAGGAGCCCGCCATGGTCGCCGACATCGCCTACCTGCAGCAGACGCAGCAGGACATCAACCAGCTTCAGAGCCTGTTCGAGCGCCAGCGCCAGGCCTACCGCGCCAACCCGCAGCCCAGCGCCGGCCAGCGCCAGCAATGGCTCAAGAGCCTGGCCGACCTGCTGGTGCGCGAGCAGCAGCCGATCATCGAGGCCATTTCCCGCGACTTCAGCCACCGCTCCGCCGACGAGACCCTGCTCGCCGAGATCATGCCCAGCCTGCACGGCGTGCACTACGCGCGCAAACGCGTGGCGCGCTGGATGAAGCCCTCGCGGCGCAGCGTCGGCATCCAGTTCATGCCGGCCTCGGCCAAGGTGGTGTACCAGCCGCTGGGCGTGGCCGGGGTGATAGTGCCGTGGAACTACCCGCTGTTCCTTGCCATCGGCCCGCTGACCGCCGCGCTGGCCGCCGGCAACCGGGTGATGATCAAGATGAGCGAATCCACCCCGGCCACCGCCCAAGCGCTCAAGGAACTGCTGGCCAAGGTCTTCCCCGAGGACCTGGTGGCCGTGGTCCAGGGCGAGGTGGACGTCGGCGTGGCCTTCTCCAAGCTGCCCTTCGACCACCTGCTGTTCACCGGCGCCACCAGCGTCGGCAAGCACGTGATGCACGCCGCGGCGGAGAACCTCACCCCGGTCACCCTGGAACTGGGCGGCAAATCGCCGGCGCTGATCTCGGAGAACGTGCCGATGAAGGACGCCGCCGAGCGCATCGCCTTCGGCAAGTCGCTCAACGCCGGGCAGACCTGCGTGGCGCCGGACTACGTGCTGGTGCCGCAGCAGCGCGTCGAGGAGTTCGTCAGCGCTTACCGCGACGTGGTGCAGGGCTTCTTCCCGACGGTGGAGAACAACCCCGACTACACCGCCATCGTCAACGAACGCCAGTTGGCCCGCCTCAACGGCTACCTGAGCGATGCCCAGGCCAAGGGCGCGCAGGTCATCCGCCTGCTGCCGGAAGCCAGCGGGCGGCGCCTGCCCCAGGCGCTGCTGCTGAACGTCGACGACGACATGAAGGTGATGCAGGACGAGATCTTCGGCCCGCTGCTGCCGGTCGTCCCCTACCAGCGCCTGGACGAGGCCCTGGCCTACATCAACGACCGGCCGCGGCCGCTGGCGCTGTACTACTTCGGCTACGACAAGCGCGAGCAGGAGCAGGTGCTGGCGCAGACCCACTCCGGCGGCGTGTGCCTGAACGACACCCTGCTGCACGTCGCCCAGGACGACATGCCCTTCGGCGGCGTCGGCCCCTCCGGCATGGGCCACTACCACGGCCACGAAGGCTTCCTCACCTTCAGCAAGGCCAAGGCGGTGTTCAGCAAGCCGCGCTTCAACGCCGCCCGGGTGATCTACCCGCCCTACGGCAAGGCGCTGCAGAAACTGGTCTACAAGCTGTTCGTCCGCTGAAACCGCGTATTCCACCCAGGTGAAACAACAACAATGACAGACACCTCCCTGAGCGCGCCGGGACTTTCCCGGCGCGGCGTGCTCAAGATCGGCCTGCTCGGCGGCGCCTTCCTGGCCACCGCCGGCGTCACCGCCACCCTCAGCGGCTGCTCGGCCAGCACCCCGGCCAGCGGCATGAAGGTCATCCGCGAGTCCGACCTACCCTTCCTGCGCGCCCTGATCCCGGTGATGCTGGCCGGCGCCGTGCCGGCCGAGCGCATGGCCGAGGCGGTGCAGGCCAGCCTCGCCGGCCTCGACCACACCCTCGACCACCTCTCGCCGGAAATGCTCAAGCTCACCGTGCAACTGTTCGACGTGCTGGCCCTGCCGGTCACCCGCGGCCCGCTCACCGGCATCTGGGGCAGCTGGGAGAAGGCCGGCGCGGACGACGTGAAGCATTTCCTGGAACGCTGGCAGAACAGCTCCATCGGCCTGCTGAAGATGGGCCACAGCTCGCTGCTGCAACTGGTGATGATGGCCTGGTACGGGCGCCCGGAATCCTGGGCGCACTGCGGCTACCCCGGGCCGCCGAAGGTCTGAGCCCCGCCACTCCCATAACAAGAATTCCCGAGAGTACCCCTGATGCCCGTACCCGATCTGTTCGCCGAGGGCCTGGCCCGCGGCTGGAAAGTCCACGATGGCTCGCGCCTGGACAACGACCTGACCCTGGAAGCCGACGTGGTCGTCATCGGCTCCGGCGCCGGTGGCGGCACCACCGCGGAAATCCTCAGCGGCGCCGGCTACAAGGTGCTGCTGGTGGAGGAAGGCCCGCTCAAGACCAGCTCCGACTTCAAGATGCAGGAGCCGGAGGCCTACTCCAGCCTGTACCAGGAAGGCATCGGGCGGATGAGCAAGGACGGCGCCATCACCATCCTCCAGGGCCGCGCCGTGGGCGGCACCACCCTGGTCAACTGGACCTCCAGCTTCCGCACCCCCGACGCCACCCTGGAGCACTGGGCCAAGGAACACGGCGTGAAGGGCCACAGCCCGGCGGAAATGGCCCCCTGGTTCGCGAAGATGGAAGAACGCCTGGGCGTGGCGCCCTGGATCATGCCGCCGAACTTCAACAACGACGTGATCCGCCGCGGCTGCGAGAAGCTCGGCTACCACTGGAAGGTCATCCCGCGCAACGTGCGCGGCTGCTGGAACCTCGGCTACTGCGGCATGGGCTGCCCGACCAACGCCAAGCAGTCGATGCTGGTCACCACCATCCCGGCCAGCCTGGACAAGGGCGGCGAGCTGCTGTTCCTGGCCCGCGCCAATCGCCTGTTGCACGACGGCGGCAAGGTCAGCGGCCTGGAATGCCTGGCCATGGACGCGCGCTGCGTGGCGCCCAGCGGCCGCAAGATCACCGTCAAGGCGCGCCACTACGTGCTCGCCGGCGGCGGCATCAACAGCCCGGCGGTGCTGCTGCGCTCCAAGGCGCCGGACCCGAACGGCCGCGTCGGCCAGCGCACCTTCCTGCACGTGGTGAACTTCAGCGCCGCGCAGTTCGACGAGGTGGTCAACCCCTTCTACGGCGCGCCGCAGTCGATCTACTCCGACCACTTCCAGTGGGACGACGGCACCGCCGGGCACATGTCCTACAAGCTGGAAGTGCCGCCGCTGCAGCCGGCCCTGGCGGCCACCCTGCTCGGCCGCTTCGGCATCGACAACGCCCTGCGCATGGAGCAGTTGCCGCACACCAACATGATCCTCGCCCTGATGCGCGACGGCTTCCACCCGGATAGCGCAGTGGGCACGGTGAGCCTGCGCGGCGACGACACCCCGGTGCTCGACTACCGCATGACCGACTACACCTGGGACGGCATCCGTCGCGCCTTCCACACCATGGCCGAGGTGCAGTTCGCCGCCGGCGCCAAGACAGTGCTGCCGCTGCACGCCGACGCCGGCTACGTGAAGACGCCCGCCGAAGCCCGCGCGCTGATCGACGGCCTGAGCCTTGAGCTGTACCGCACCCGCCTGGGCAGCGCCCACGTGATGGGCGGCTGCGCCATGGGCGAGGACCCGCGGCAATCGGTGTGCGACAGCCTCGGCCGCCACCACCAGTTGGAGAACCTGTCGATCCACGACGGCTCGCTGTTCCCCACCAGCATCGGCGCCAACCCGCAGCTGTCGGTCTACGGCCTGACCGCGCAGCTGGCCAGCGGCCTCGCCGAGCGCCTGGGCAAGGCCTGAGCCCCGATCCCGGCGCGAAGGCTCTGCCACGGGCCTTGCGCGCCGGCCGGCGATTTCCTCCGGGGAAAATCCGGTAGTCCGCGCCGGCGGGCACTACCAAGGTCGCTTGGCCCATCCGGGCTGCTGCGTTACCATCCAGCCCCGCCAATGCCCACGCCTGCCCCTTGAACCACCAGGACGCTGCGATGAACCGAGTGCTGTACCCGGGTACCTTCGACCCCATCACCAAAGGCCATGCCGATCTGGTCGAACGGGCCTCGCGGCTGTTCGACCAGGTGATCATCGCCGTCGCCGCCAGCCCCAAGAAGAACCCCCTGTTCCCCCTGGAACAACGGGTCGAGCTGGCGCGCCAGGTCACCTCGCACCTGCCCAACGTCGAAGTCGTCGGCTTCTCCACCCTGCTCGCGCACTTCGTCAAGGAACAGAACGCCAATATCCTGCTGCGCGGCCTGCGCGCGGTGTCGGACTTCGAATACGAATTCCAGCTGGCCAACATGAACCGCCAGCTCGCCCCGGACGTGGAGAGCATGTTCCTCACCCCGTCGGAGAAGTACTCGTACATCTCCTCGACCCTGGTGCGCGAGATCGCCGCCCTGGGTGGCGACATCACCAAGTTCGTCCATCCCGCGGTGTCCAGCGCCCTGGCCGAGCGCTTCAAGCGCTGACCGGGCGCCGCCAGGGAAGGCGGCAATTGATCCGGCCGGCGTGCAACGCGCACGCCAATGCGGCAAAATTGCAGCATTCCTGTTGCTGACAGCCTGGCCATGGGCCAAGGCCGGAGTTTTTCGATGTCCCTGAAAATCACCGACGATTGCATCAACTGCGACGTCTGCGAACCCGAGTGCCCGAACGGCGCCATCTCCCAGGGCGAGGAGATCTACGTGATCGACCCCAACCTGTGCACCGAGTGCGTCGGCCACTACGACGAACCGCAGTGCCAGCAGGTCTGCCCGGTGGACTGCATCCCCCTCGACGACGCCCATGTCGAGAGCAAGGACGAGCTGATGCAGAAGTACCTCAAGATCACCGGCAAGGCCTGACCTCGCGGGCTTGACAGGCGGATCGCCGAAATCCCACAGGGCATTCGGCAACCGCGACGCGGCGGGATTGTCTATCCTCCCAATTCGCTCCCGTGGTTTTTCCCGGATGCCAGTCCGGGGCCACCCGACGATTCGTGAGATGCCATGTCCCTGCTGAACCACAGTTTCCGTTCCCTCGCCCTCGCCTGCGGCCTGCTGTTGCTCGGCGCCGCCAGCGTCCATGCCGCCAGCCAGCCGGTCGCCCAGGCCACCGTGGCCAGCGCCCACCCGGCGGCCACCGTGGCCGGCCTGGAAACCCTCGCCGGCGGCGGCAACGCCTTCGACGCCGCGGTGGCCATCGCCGCCGCCCTGGCGGTGGCCGAACCCTACAGCTCGGGCCTGGGCGGTGGCGGCTTCTTCCTGCTGCGCCAGGCCGGGCCGACGCCCAGCTACCGCTTCATCGACGCCCGCGAGCGCGCGCCGCTGGCCGCCAGCGCGCAGATGTACGTGCGCAACGGCAAGGTGCAGCCGGAACTGTCGCTGAACGGCCCGCTGGCCGCCGCCATCCCCGGCCTGCCCGCGGCCCTGGTGGAGCTCACCAGCCGCTTCGGCCGCAAGCCGCTGGCCGACAACCTGGTGCCGGCGATCCGCCTGGCCACCGACGGCGTTTCCGTCGACCGCATCTACATCACCCGCGCCGCCGGCCGCCTGGAAGCCATGCGCAAGGACCGCGAGACCTCGCGCATCTTCCTGCAGCAGGGCAACCTGCCCGAGGAATGGGACCTGCTGCGCCAGCCGGACCTGGCCAACACCCTGTCGCGCCTGGCGCGCTACGGCCGCAGCGGCTTCTACGAAGGCGAGACGGCGGAGAAACTGGTGCAGGGCGTGCGCGCCGCCGGCGGCGTCTGGAGCCTGGAAGACCTGCGCAGCTACCAGGTGGTGGAGCGCCAGCCGCTGCGCTACCCGCTGGGCGACGGCCGCGAGCTGGTCAGCGCGCCGCCGCCCTCGGCCGGCGGCGTGGCCATCGCCCAGAGTCTGGGCATGCTGGCCCAGCTGCCCTGGCAGAAGGCCGAGCCCATCCAGCGCGTGCACTACGTGGCCGAGGTCCTGCGCCGCGCCTACCACGACCGCAGCATGCTCGGCGACCCGGACCGCATCGCCAACCCGGTGCAGCAACTGCTCGCCCCCGACTACCTCAAGCGCCTGGCCGCCGGCATCGACCCGCGCCGCGCCACGCCCAGCGCGTCCCTGCCGCCGGCGCCGAGCTGGCGCGAAGGCGATCACACCACGCACTTCGTGGTGATCGACGAACAGGGCAATGCGGTGGCAGCCACCCTTTCGGTCAACCTGCCGTTCGGCTCCACCTTCACCCCGCCCGGCACCGGCGTGCTGCTCAACGACGAAATGGACGACTTCGCCGCCGACATCCAGGGCAGCAACGCCTACGGCCTGGCCGGCAGCGCGGCCAACGCCATCGCCCCCGGCAAGCGTCCGCTGTCGAGCATGAGCCCGAGCTTCATCGAAAGCCCCGAGGAACTGGCGGCCTTCGGCACCCCGGGCGGCAGCCGCATCCCCAGCATGGTGCTGCTGGCCATGCTGCAGTACCTGGACGGCCGCTCGGTGCAGAGCTGGGTGGGCGCGCCGCGCTACCACAACCAGTACCTGCCCGACGCGCTGGAGCACGAGCCGCGCACATTCACCGAGGCGCAGAAAGCCGAGCTGAACGGCCGTGGCTACAGCCTCAAGGAAGTCGCCCCGTCCTACGGCAACCAGCAGGTGCTGCTGTGGCGCAAGAAGACCGGGAACGTGGATGCCGCCAGCGACCCGCGCGGCATAGGCCTGGCCGCCGGGACCACGGTGCACTACTGAGTCAGGGCACCAGTAGCGAGGGCGCCCCGTCGGCGTCGCGCTCGGGCAAGGCGCCGTCCAGGCCCTGCTCGGCGCGCAGCTGCAGCACGTTGCGCAGGCTCTGCACGATGCGGCTGGCGTAGCCCAGGTCGTTCATCAGCGAGCTGGTCTGGGCGCCGTCCAGCTCGTGGCGGCGCACCGCGGCGAACAGGCGGTTGCGGAAGGCGCCGTCGAATTCCGCGGCCTGCTCGTCGAACAGCGCCAGGCGCGCGGCCCAGGCGCCTTCCGGCAGCTGGCGGGGGTCGAGGGCGCCGATGGCGCGCACCTCGCGCAACGCGCCCAGCAGGTGGCGACGCAGCTCCAGATAGCATTCCCGCGCAACCGAAGGCTCGCCCTGCAGCGCCCTCCCCAGGTTCTTCTGCAGGTGCTTGGCGTCCTTAACCGCGTCCACCAGTTGCAGCGCCGCCACCTGGCAGGCCATCCAGAAATGCTGGTGCGCCTCGTCCAGCGGCGTTTCCAGGCGCCCCATGAAGCTCAACAGGTCGCCGTACACGCCCTTGATGTGCTGCTGGTAGAGCGCCTGGGCGTCCATGGCGAAGCGCTCCGGCCCGGCGTGCAGGGCGGCCTCGTCCACCTTCGGCTGGTTGAGCAGGTCCACCGGCAGGTAGAGCGCGTGGCAGATCACCTCGATGCTCAGGCGCCCGAGGTGCTGCAGCTCCTGGGTCACCGCGCTGGCGGCGGCGTCCGCCGAATCCAGGGCGCGCTCGCTGAGGTAGCGCGCATGGGTGCGCTCCGGCAGTTGCACCGCGGTCGCCGGGGCCAGGTCGGTGATCAGCACCGAAGGCTCCTCGACATCCGGCAGCCAGCGGATCAGCCACTGCGCCAGGCGCGTCTGCAACGGCCAGAACAGCAGCACGCCCATGCCGTTGAACAGGGTGTGGAAGGCCGCCAGCTGGATCAGCAGATTGTCGCCCAGGCCGACCTGGGCGGTCAGCCAGCGTACCAGCCAGGTCAGCGGCGCCAGCAGTATGAAGGCGATCACTCCGCTGACTACGTTGAACAGCACGTGGGCCAGGGCCAGGCGCTGGCCGTTGCGGTTGCCGCCCAGGGAGCCGACGAAAGCGGTGGTCACGCTGCTGCCGACGTTCGAGCCGATGGCGATGGCCAGGCTCTGGCCCAGCTCCAGCTGGCCGCCGGCCAGCGCGGCGAGGGTCAGCATCAGGGTGGCGTGGCTGGACTGCAGCACCACGGTGACCAGGGTGCCGATGCCGACGAACAGCAGGGCCCCCAGCACGCCTTCGGCCTGCAGGCCGGTCATGTCCATGGCGTCGCCGAAGCTGGAGAAGCCTTCCTTGATCTGGTCGATGCCCAGGAAGATGAAGGCGATGCCCATGAGGATGCGCCCGGCGGCCTTGCTCTTGGGCCCGTTGAAGCTGGCCAGCACGCCGAACACCAGCAGCGGCAGGGCCAGCGGGCTCAGGCTGAGGTTCTGCCCGGCCAGGGCCAGCAGCCAGATGCCGCTGGTAGCACCGAGGTTGGCGCCGAAGAGGATGGCGATGCCGCTGGCCAGCTGGATCAGCCCGGTGCTGATGAAGGCGATGGTGAGCAGCGAGACCAGGGTGCTGGACTGCAGCACGAAGGTGCCGCACAGGCCGAACAGCAGGCTCTTGGACGGCGTCGAGGTACTGCGTTCGAGCCACAGCTCCAGCTGGCTGCCGGCCAGGTCGCGCAGGCCCTCTTCCAGGCACTGCATGCCGAACAGGAACAGCGCCAGGCCCGCGCCCAGCTGCAGCAGCCCGGCGCTGGACCAGAAGGCGTAGCCGAGCCCGCCCGCCGCCAGCAGCAGGAGCAGCGGGCGCAGGTGCTTCTTCAGTTCGCTACGGGCCATGGCCCCCTCGGCAAGGGCGCGCCGGCGTACCAGCGCGCAGGGTCAATCCTGCTTGTAGCCGCTTTCGGTGCAGCCCAGGCAGCGCACGAAGGTGGCCTTGCCCGGGTCCACCACCAGCGCCTGGCCGGCTTCCTTGACGTTGCCGCCCAGGGCGGTGAACGGCAGGCTGACGACGAAGGCCGCGGTGCCGATCACGGTGGCGCCCAGCAGCAGCGGGCGGGCGATGATCAGGTCGCCGAGCATCTTGTAGAACGGCGGCGAATCGGTGCTGTAGATCGGGTCCCCGCTGGAGGTGTTGCTGATCGCGTCGGAGGCCTGGGCGGTAACGGCCGACAGACCGAGGGTCAGGGCCAGAACGACGGCCAGGGCGCGGAACAGGTTCATGGCGTAAATCCTTTTTATGCTGGGTTGGCAGGCAGACTGCCATTAACTATATCAGCGCGACAGGGCTTGTCAGCGTGATGGCCATCAACCGCCAAGGAAGGCGTGCTCCGGCTTCCTCGGCACGAAGGGGCGGTAGAAGGCCAGCATCCGCTGCAGGTCGGCGGCCTCGTCGCCGCTCGGCCAGAACGGCTCGCCGATGACGATGCAGCGGTTGCCATAGTCCAGCGCCGCCAGCACCACCGGCACGCCGGCGCCGCGGGCGATGTGGTAGAAGCCCATCTTCCAGCGCTCGACCTTCTTGCGCGTGCCCTCGGGGGAGATGATCAGGATCATCTCGCGGCTGTCGCGGAAGGCCTGCACCGCCTGCTCCACGGTGTTCAGCTTGAGGTGGCGCTGGATCGGGATGCCGCCCCAGCGCCGCAGCAGGCCGCCGAACGGCCAACGGAACAGGGTGTGCTTGGCGAACCAGCGGGCGTTCAGGCGCAGCACGAACTTGGCCGCCAGGAACAGCATGAAATCCCAGTTGGACGTGTGGTGCGCGCCTATCACCACGAACTTGTCGAGAGGCGGCAAGGCGCCTTCGATGCGCCAGCCGGCGGCCTTGAGCATGCCGTGGCCGAGCCATTCGGCGAAAGGGTTGCGGGGCAGGTAGTTGCCGGACATCGATGGACCTTCTTGTTGTTATGGGTGCAGGGCAGGGTTCGCGAGCAAGCTCGCTCCAGGCGGCCGCTCTTCGTAGGAGCGAGGGGGACGCCTAGTTCTTGCTCGCGAACCACCCAATAGCAATAGCGGAAAAGCGCCCGCTCAGCGTTGGCAGCGCGGACAGTAGACGCTGGCGCGCTGGCCCAGGCGCACCTCGCGCAGGGTACTGCCGCAAACCTTGCAGAACTCCCCGCCGCGGCCGTAGACGAACAGCTCCTGCTGGAAATAGCCGGGCTGGCCGTCGCCGCCGACGAAGTCGCGCAGGGTGGTGCCGCCGCGCTCGATGGCGATGGCCAGGATGCGCTTGATCTCCTCGGCGAGCTTCAGGTAGCGCGCCCGCGAAATGCTCCCGGCCTCGCGGCGCGGGTCGATGCCGGCGGCGAACAGCGCCTCGGTGGCGTAGATGTTGCCCACCCCGACCACCACGGCGTTGTCCATGATGAACGGCTTGACCGCCATGCTGCGGCCGCGGGACAGCTGGTAAAGGCGCTCGCCCTCGAAGGCGTCGGTGAGCGGTTCCGGGCCCAGGTGGCGCAGCAGCTCGTGCTCCAGCGGCGCCTGGCTCCAGAGCAGCGCGCCGAAGCGCCGCGGGTCGGTGTAGCGCAGCGCCAGGCCCGACTCCAGCTCGATGTCCACGTGCTCGTGCTTGGCCGGCGCCAGGCCGCACTCCACCAGGCGCAGGCTGCCGGACATGCCCAGGTGGCTGATCAGCGTGCCCGCCTCGGCCTCCAGCAGCAGGTACTTGGCGCGCCGCGCGACCTGCAGGATGCGCTGCCCGGACAGGCGCACGTCCAGGTCCTCGGGCACCGGCCAGCGCAGACGCCGGTCGCGGACCACCACGCGGCTGACGCGCTGGCCTTCGAGGTAGGGCGCGATGCCCCGGCGGGTGGTTTCGACTTCGGGTAATTCAGGCATGGAAAGTCACGGCGATGATGATCTGTCTGTAGGCGCAAGCTTGCTCGCGAACCGCTTCGCTTGCCAGGGGCAACTGTCTTGCCGGCTGCGCCGAGATGCTCTTCGTAGGATGGGTTGAGCCTGCGAAACCCATGCGGTTGCGCTGATGGGTATCGCTTCGCTCAACACCATCCTACGGGTGTTTCCCTTGCAGCCCCGTAGGAGCGGATCTTATCCGCGAATCGCGCCGGTGTGTCCGGCTATCGCGGACAAGGTCCTGCGGGAAGCACCATGCCTCATGTTGAACTGTAGGAGCGGGCCCTGCCCGCGATTTCGCGCGCAGGGCGCGCTCCTACATGGGAATGGCGCGGAGGCGTGGCGTAGGAGCGGATCTTATCCGCGAACCACGCCGGTGTATCCGGCTATCGCGGACAAGGTCCGCTCCTACGGGAAGCGATTTAGTGCGCAGGGCGCGGGAAATCAATCCAGCGCGCGGGCCAGCTGGATCAGCTCGTCGCGCCAGGCCGCCGCCTTCGGCAGGGCCAGGAAGGAGCCGTTCAGGTAATCCTCGCGGGCCTCGTAGGTGAAGGCTTCGCCGCGCAGGTCCAGCACTTCGCCGCCGGCGCCTTCCAGCACGCCCTGGGCCGCCGCGGTGTCCCACTGCGAGGTGGGCGCCAGGCGCGGGTAGCAGTCGGCCGAGCCTTCGGCCAGCAGGCAGAATTTCAGCGAGCTGCCGATATTGGCCAGCTCCAGGTCGCCGAAGCGCTCGCCCAGGCCGGCCAGCAGGCGTTCCTGGGCCGGGCTGGAGTGGCGCTTGCTGGCCACCACGGTAAAGGCTTCGGCGGGCGCAGTGCGCACGCTGATCGGTTCGACCGCGCCGCTCGCATCCCGGCGCCAGGCGCCCAGGCCGGCGCCGCCGTAGTAGCAGCGGCCGGTGGCCGGAATGCCGACCACGCCGAACAGCACCTTGCCGTGCTCGATGAGGGCGACGTTGACGGTGAATTCCTCGCTGCCGGCGATGAACTCCTTGGTGCCGTCCAGCGGATCGACCAGCCACCAGCGCGACCACTGGCTGCGCTCGGCCAGGGCGATGGCGCAATCCTCCTCGGACAGCACCGGCACCTCCGGCGCCAGCGCCCGCAGGCCTTCTTCCAGCACGCGGTGGGCGGCCAGGTCGGCGGCGGTCACCGGCGAGGCGTCGGCCTTCTCGTCCACTTTCAGTTCGCTGCGCCAGAACGGCAGTATGACTTCGCCGGCGCGCTGCGCCAGCGCCACGACGGATGGAATCAGGTCTTGCATCAGAGCTGCAGCTCCCCACGCTGGATCAGGATGTCGCGCACCAGGTAGAGCGCGGCCAGGGCGCGGCCTTCGCTGAAGGCGGCGTTCTGCGCCAGGCTGGACAGCTCGCGCAGGTTGATGCGGTCCACCCGCAGCGGCTCGGGTTCGTCGCCCGGCAGGCTTTCGGCGTAGAGGTCGCGGGCCAGCACCACCTGGATGCGCTGGCTCATGTAGCCCGGCGACAGCGACAGCTCGGTGATGTACTCCAGCTGCCCGGCGCCGTAGCCGGCTTCTTCCTTCAGCTCGCGGTTGGCCGCGGCCAGCACGTCCTCGCCCGGCTCCACCAGGCCCTTGGGCAGCGACAGCTGGTATTCGTCGACGCCGGCGCAGTACTCCTCCACCAGCACGGCGTGCTCGGCGTCCAGCAGCGCCACCACCATCACCGCGCCATAACCCTGGCCTTTGCCCACCAGGCGCTCGTAGGTCCGCTCGACGCCGTTGGCGAAGCGCAACTGCAGCTCTTCGACTGCGAACAGGCGGCTCTTGGCGACGATCTCGCGGGCGAGCACCTCGGGTTTCTGACGCATGGGACGACTCCTGGGGCGGGTCCGGGTGGGCTATGATACCCGCCTTTTCCGATAATCCGTGCCGATCCTTGCGCCTCGATGGCGACAGGACGGCACTTCGCGACAGGGCAGAACATGCCACTCCTGGACTGGGCCGGGATCGACAGCGTCTTGCTGGACATGGACGGCACCCTTCTCGACCTGCACTTCGACAACCATTTCTGGCTCGAGCACCTGCCGCAGCGCTACGCCGAGCACCACGGCATCGACCGCGAGCAGGCCGACGCCGAGCTGCTGCCGCTGTTCCGCGACAACGCCGGGCAGCTCAACTGGTATTGCCTGGACTTCTGGAGCCGCGAACTGAAGCTGCCGGTCCGCGACCTCAAGCGCGAGGTGGCGCACCTGATCGCCCTGCGCCCGGACGCCGACACCTTCCTCGCCGCCCTGCGCGGCGCCGGCAAGCGCGTGGCGCTGATCACCAACGCGCACCGCGATTCGCTGTCGCTGAAGCTGGAGCGGGTGGAGCTGGCGCCCTGGTTCGACCGCCTGATCAGCTCCCACGACTACGGCTTCCCCAAGGAAGACCGGCAGTTCTGGCAGGCCCTGCACGCCGACTTCGGCTTCGAGCCGGCGCGCAGCCTGTTTATCGACGACAGCCTGCCGATCCTGCGCAGCGCCCGCGCCTTCGGCGTGGCCCACCTGCTGGCGGTACGCCAGCCGGACAGCCGCCAGGGGGCGAAGGACACGGCGGAGTTCGCGGCGGTGGAGGATTACCGCGCATTGATCGAGGGCCTGTAGGAAGAACACCGTCGTAGGATGGTGTAGAGCGAAGCGATACCCATCACCACCGCCGCATGGGTTTCGCTTCGCTCAACCCATCCTACGAAGAGCGCCGTTACAGGGTATCGATCCCCCGCCTGCCCGCCTTACTCCGGAATCCGCAGCACCTGCCCCGGGTAGATCTTGTCCGGGTGGCTGAGCATCGGCTTGTTGGCCTCGAAAATCTTCATGTAGGCGTTGGCGTTGCCGTACTCGGCCTTGGCGATGGCGCTCAGGGTGTCGCCCTTCTTCACCGTCACGAAGCGCGCCGCCGGCGCCGCCTGGGGCACGCTGATGCTGTCCTCGACGCCGGCCACGCCTTCGACGTTGCCCAGGGCCAGGAGAATCTTCTCCTTCTCTTCCTGGCTGGCCGCCTCGCCGCTGACGATCACCTTGTCGCCCTCGACGCTGACCTGGATGTTCGGGTTGCCCAGGCCGACCTTGGCCACGTGCTCCTTCAGCGACTCGGCGGCCTGCGCCTTGTCGCCCAGCAGGCCGCCCAGCAGCTTCTCGCCGGCTTCCTTAACGAATGACAGAATGCCCATGTCCTTTCTCCTTGCGGTTACGGTTCCAGCGGCCGGCTCCAGGCCGCCCGCGCCGCCAGGAAGTCTAGACGCCACCCGGGGAGACAACGATAGGAGTCGTCCGAAAGCCGGCGGCACCCGACGGAACGCCCCGCCCAGCTTGGTGATAGATGTCATCGATCACGGCATAGGCGCTGCCGATTAGACACCCTCGGCCCCCAGGCTTAGGCTGGGGCCATTATTCGAATACAGTGCCCACCCCATGCCTTGCCAGCCAGATCGCCCGGTGCCTGCGGATGCCGCAGCCGAGGGCGCCTACGCCTATGCCGAACTGGGCAGCGGGCCCGCTTCCGGCAGCGCCGTGCTGGCCGAGGAAGTGGCCCTGGCCATCGCCTACAACGGCCTGAGCCAGGCCGTGATGATGGCCTCGCCCGGCGACCTCGAGGATTTCGTCCGCGGCTTCAGCCTGAGCGCCGGCCTGGTCGAGTCCATCGACGACATCTATGACATCCGCCTGAAGCGCCTCGCCGACGCCGTCAGCGTCGACGTGCAGATCACCAACCGCGCCTTCTGGGCGCTCAAGCGCCTGCGTCGGCGCCTGGCCGGCACCAGCGGTTGCGGCCTGTGCGGCGTGGAAGCGCTGGAGCAGGCACTGCCCGAACTGCGCCCGCTGGAGCCGGCGCCGCTGCCGCCTGCGGCCCATCTGCAGGGCCTGCGCCAGCGCATCGACCAGGCGCAGAGCCTGGCGCAGCGCAGCGGCGCGCTGCACGCGGCGCTGTATGTCGACGGCACCGGCAGCATCGTCCTGTGCCGCGAGGACATCGGCCGGCACAACGCCCTGGACAAACTGATAGGCGCGCTCAAGCAGCAACGCCTGGACTGCCGCGAGGGCTTCGCGGTGGTCACCAGCCGCTGCAGCCTGGAGCTGATCCAAAAGGCCGTGCGCGCCGGCATCGCCACCCTGGTCAGCCTGTCCGCGCCCAGCGCGCTCACCGTCGAGTGGGCGCGCGGGCACCGGCTGAACCTGGTCCACCTCCCCCACCACAACGCGCCGCGGGTCTACAGCCCGGCGCCGGCCTCCCACCGACACCCGACATCCCGATGAGCCTGCAACCGATCAACCCCCGTTACCAACCCTACAAGGGCCCGGCAGCCGGCTGGGGCGCGCTGATCAGCGTCACGCGCTTCTGGCTGGACAGCAAGCAGCCGCTGAAGAACCTGCGCGCGCTGCTCAAGACCAACCAGAACGGCGGCTTCGACTGCCCCGGCTGCGCCTGGGGCGACTCCCCCGAGGACGGCCGGGTGAAGTTCTGCGAGAACGGCGCCAAGGCGGTGAACTGGGAAGCCACCAAGCGCCGCGTGGACGCCGCCTTCTTCGCCCGCCACAGCGTCAGCGCGCTGCGCGAGCAGAGCGACTACTGGCTGGAGTACCAGGGCCGGCTGACCGAGCCGATGCGCTACGACCGCGCCAGCGACCGCTACGTCCCGGTGAGCTGGGACGAGGCCTTCGCCCTGGTGGCCAAGCACCTGAACAGCCTGGAAAGCCCCGACCAGGCCGAGTTCTACACCTCCGGCCGGGCCAGCAACGAGGCGGCCTTCCTCTACCAGCTGTTCGTCCGCGCCTTCGGCACCAACAACTTCCCGGACTGCTCGAACATGTGCCACGAGGCCAGCGGCGTGGCCCTGGGGCAAAGCATCGGGGTCGGCAAGGGCACCGTCACCTTCGACGACTTCGAGCACGCCGACGCCATCTTCGTGTTCGGCCAGAACCCCGGCACCAACCACCCGCGCATGCTCGAACCGCTGCGCGAGGCGGTGAAGCGCGGCGCCCAGGTGGTGGCCTTCAACCCGCTCAAGGAGCGCGGCCTGGAGCGCTTCCAGCACCCGCAGCACGCCCTGGAGATGCTGACCAACGGCTCCGAGCCGCTGAACACCGCGTTCTTCCGCCCCGCTCTGGGCGGCGACATGGCCGCCGTGCGCGGCATGGCCAAATTCCTCCTGCAGTGGGAGCGCGAGGCCCAGGCCAAGGGCGAGCCGGCGGTGTTCGATCACGCCTTCATCGCCGAACACACCCATGGCGTCGAGGCCTACCTGGCCGAGCTGGACGCCACTGCCTGGGACGCCATCGAGCGTCAGTCGGGCCTGAGCCTGGCCGAGATCGAGACGGCGGCGACCATGTACCGCCGCGCCGAGCGCGTGATCATGTGCTGGGCCATGGGCCTGACGCAGCACCGCCATTCGGTGCCGACCCTCCAGGAAGTGGTCAACCTGCAGCTGCTGCGCGGCAACATCGGCCGGCCCGGCGCCGGCCTGTGCCCGGTGCGTGGCCACAGCAACGTGCAGGGCGACCGCACCATGGGCATCAACGACCGGCCGCCGGCGGCGCTGCTCGATGCCCTGGAGAAACGCTTCGCCTTCCAGGTGCCGCGGCACAACGGCCACAACACCGTGGAAGCCATCAACGCCATGCTCGAAGGCAAGGCGCGGGTGTTCATCGGCCTGGGCGGCAACTTCGCCCAGGCCACGCCGGACAGCCCGCGCACCCACCGCGCCCTGGCGAGCTGCGCGCTGACCGTGCACATCAGCACCAAGCTCAACCGCAGCCATCTGACCTGCGGCGAAGACGCACTGATCCTGCCCTGCCTCGGCCGCACCGACGTCGACCGCCAGGCCGGCGGCCCGCAGGCGGTGACCGTGGAAGATTCCTTCAGCATGCTCCACGCCTCCTACGGCCAGCTGGAGCCGCTGTCGACGCAGATGCGCTCGGAACCGGCGATCATCGCCGGCATGGCCAAGGCCACCCTGGGCAACCACCCGGTGGACTGGGACGCGCTGATCGCCGACTACGACCGCATCCGCGAGCTGATCGCCGACACCATCCCCGGCTTCGCCGGCTTCAACCAGCGGGTCAAGCACCCGGGCGGCTTCTACCTGGGCAACGCGGCCCGGGAGCGGCGCTGGAACACCGCCAGCGGCCTGGCCAACTTCAGCGCCGCGCCGCTGCCTGAGGACCTGCTGCCGGAGCAGGTGCGGCGTACCGGCGAGCGCCCGCACCTGATCCTCCAGACGCTGCGCTCCCACGACCAGTACAACACCACCATCTACGGCCTGGACGACCGCTACCGCGGCGTGCGCGGCCAGCGCGAGGTGGTCTTCGCCAACGAGGCGGACATCCGCCGGCTGGGCTTCGAGCCCGGGCAGAAGGTGGACATGGTTTCGCTGTGGGACGACGGCGTGGAACGGCGGGTCAGTGGCTTCACCCTGCTGGCGTTCGACATCCCCGCGGGCCAGGCGGCGGCCTATTACCCGGAGACCAACCCGCTGGTGCCGCTGGAAAGCCACGGCGAAGGCAGCTTCACCCCCACCTCGAAGTTCGTCGCGGTGCGCCTGGAAAACGCCCGGGACGACGGCCGCATCTTCTGACGGTCTCGGGCGTGCGACCCCGCACGGTTGTACGCCCGAGTCATTCATCCGGAAAATTCGACGGGAAAGAGCCGAGGCTGGTCTACGGAATCGGCTTTCGCCTTTTTCCCCATCGCGTGAAATGCCATCATTGCAACAGCATTTTGTGAGAAAAACACGCGAATTCCGTACCCTCGGAATGTCATTCTGACAGCCCGAAATAGAAAAAGTTCTGTTCTTAAATCATATACTTGCGTTTTTTGATGAAAGTCGCGTCACTCGTCGGCAGAGGCTTGTAAGCGCCTTCGTACAACAGCAGCATCGGCGCCAACATCCACACAGAGAACCTCTCTATGAAGTACTCCTCGATGCTCCTGTTGTCTCTTGCGCTGGTCGGTGGTTCCGCCTTCGCGGACGGCGACACCCGTGCCGGCGTCGGTGGCGCCCTGGGCGGGGTATTGGGTACCGTCGTCGGCCAGGCGGTCGGCGGCAGCACCGGCGCAGCCATTGGCGCCGGTGTCGGTGGCGCGGCCGGCGGCGCGGTCGGCGCCCGCCGCGGCAACAAGACCGAAGCGGCCATCGGCGGCGGCCTCGGCGCAGCCGGCGGCCAGGTCATCGGCAACAAGATCGGCGGCAGCACCGGCGGCCTGATCGGCGCGGCCCTGGGCGGCGGCGGCGGTGGCGCCCTGGGCAACCACTATGCCGACAGCAACCGCCACGACGATGACGACGACTACCGCGGCTACCGCCGCGCCCGCTACGACGACCGCCACCACTGGCACGACCGTGGCCGTCATCGCGGCTGGTACAAGCACCATCGCCACCACAAGCACTGGGATTGACCCAGGGCAGGCGCCCCGCGATAAACCCCGCAGCTCAGCCGGACACCCTTGTCCGGCTGTTTTGCGTTCGGAACAATGCTTCCACCCCCTTCCCTCCTGAAAGGTTCGAACATGCGCAAGACTCTCTCGGCCCTGGCCCTTGGCCTGGTCGCCAGCCAGTACGCCCTGGCCGGCGACAACACCAACGCGGCGGTCGGTAGCGGCCTGGGCGGCGCCCTGGGCAACGTCGTCGGCGGCGCCCTGGGCGGCAGCACCGGCGCGGCCATCGGCGCCGGCGTCGGCGGTGCGGCCGGCGGCGCCATGAGCGCCAAGGACGGCAAGAAGACCGAGGCCGCCATCGGCGGCGGCCTGGGCGCGGCCGGCGGCTCGGTGCTGGGCAACAAGGTCGGCGGCTCCACCGGCGCAGCCATCGGCGCCGGCCTGGGCGGCGCGGCCGGCGGCGCGGTGGGCAGCTCGCTGGCCGATGACAAGGATCATCACGACAGCGGCCACAAGCATAAGCACAAGCGCCGGCACAAACACCGCGACTGAGCCTTCAGTCGCACAGACCATGCAAAACGCCGTTTCCTCCCTGAGAGGAAACGGCGTTTTTCATGGTGGCTGGAACCCCTGGCCGTAGGTGAAACGGCGGATTGGAGGTTGGGTGTAGGGCGCATAACGCCTGCGGCGTTATCCGCCGTTTGACCTCGTTCCCAGCCGCGCTTCGGGTTCGGTCACGGAGCACCTCTTCCGGGCGCTACGGGCTCGACCGCGAAGCCGGGCATGAGATGGGTGAAACGGCGGATAACCGCGAACGGTTATTCGCCCTACGCCGAGGGTGGGCCGGATGTAGGGCGCATAACGCCTACGGCGTTATCCGCCGTTTGACCTTGATCCCAGCTGCGCTTCGGGTTCGGATACGGAGCACCTCTTCCGGGCGCTCCAAGCTCGACCGCGACACCGGGCATGAGCTCGGTGTAACGGCGGATAACCGCGAACGGTTATTCGCCCTACGCCAAGGCTGGGCCGGGTGTAGGGCGCATAACGCCTACGGCGTTATCCGCCGTTTGACCTCGATCCCAGCCGCGCTTCGGGTTCGGTCACGGAGCACCTCTTCCGGGCGCTCCAAGCTCGACCGCGACACCGGCATGAGCTCGGTGTAACGGCGGATAACCGCGAACGGTTATTCGCCCTACGCCAAGGCTGGGCCGGGTGTAGGGCGCGCTCAACCGGGCTCAGCCTGCCAGCAACGCCTGCATCGCCTCGCGCAGGCCGGCGGGGATCGCCACCGGCCGGTTGCCCGCGCGTTCGACGAAGACGTGCACGAAGCGCCCGGCGGCGCAGGCCAGGTCCTCGCCCTGGCGGAACACCGCCAGTTCGTACTGCACCGAGCTGTTGCCCAGCTTGCCGACGCGCAGGCCGACCTCGATGCGCTCGGGGAAGGCCACGGGGGCGAAGTAGTCGCAGCTGGAGCTGACCACGAAGCCGACCACCTCGCCGTCGTGGATGTCCAGTCCGCCCTGCTCGATCAGGTAGGTGTTCACCGCGGTATCGAAGAAGCCGTAGTAGGTCACGTTGTTCACGTGGCCGTAGATGTCGTTGTCGTGCCAGCGCGTGGTGATCGGCTGGAAGTGCCGGTAGTCGGCGCGGCTGGGGTGTTCGCTCATGTCGTCCTCAGTAGGCGGCGCGGTAGATCGCCAGGGCATCGGCCTCGTCGACCTCGCGCGGGTTGTTGACCAGCAGGCGCTGCTGCTGCATGGCGTCGCTGGCCAACAGCCGCAGCATGTGCTCCGGCACCCCGGCGTCGCGCAGGCGCGAAGGCAGGCCGCAGCGTGGGCTGAGGTCCGCCAGCTCGTCGATGAACTGCCCGACCAGGCCGTCGCGGTCGCCGGGGCGCAGGCGCTCGCCGAGCAACAGCGGCGCCAGTTCCGCGTACAGCGCGGCAGCGGCCGGCGCATTGAAGCGCATCACCTCCGGCAGCACCAGCGCGTTGGACAGGCCGTGGGGAATGTGGAAATGCCCGCCCAGCGGGTAGGCCAGGGCGTGCACCGCCGCCACCGGCGCGTTGGCGAAGGCCTGGCCGGCCAGGCAGGCGCCCAGCAGCATGGCCTGGCGCGCCTCGCGGTTGGCGCCGTCGTGCACCACCGCATCGAGGTTCCGCGCCAGCAGGCGCAGGGCCTCGCGGGCCAGCAGATCGGACAGCGGGTTCTTCTTCAGCTTGCTGGTGTAGGCCTCGATGGCGTGGACCATGGCGTCGATGCCGGTAGCCGCGGTCACCGCCGGCGGCAGGCCGAGGGTCAGGTCGGCATCGAGCAGGGCCAGGTCCGGCAGCAGGTGCGGGCTGACCACGCCGCTCTTGGTGGTGGCGCCGGTGGTGACGATGGCGATGGGGGTGACTTCCGAACCGGTGCCGGCGGTGGTCGGCACCTGGATCAGCGGCAGCCGCGGGCCGCGGGCATTTCCCACGCCGAACAGCTCCGGCAGGGCCTGGCTGGCCTGCGGGTGGGCCAGCAGGGCGACCAGCTTGGCCACGTCCATGGAACTGCCGCCGCCGAAGCCGACCACCAGTTGCGCGCCCATCTCCAGCGCCTGCATGGCGGCCTGCAGGACCACCGCCTCCGGCGGGTCGGCCAGCACCTGGTCGAACACCTGCACCGCCACCCCGGCGGCGGCGAAGCCCGGCAACACCCCGTCGAGCAGGCCCAGGCGGGTGATGCCGGGGTCGCTGACGATGAGCACGCGGTCGGCGCCGCGCTCCCGGCAAAGCGCGCCGAGGCGGGCGGCGGAACCGCTCTCGCAAAGGATCTGCGCGGTGGTGGCGAAGCTGAAAGGCTGCATGACATTTCCCCGTCGTTATCGTTGTTCGGCGCAAGGGCATGGCGCGGCGCAAGCGCAGTGGGGCCGTCCGGACAGCGACGGGCGATCGGGGCAGCATAGCAAGCCGCCACGATCAGGCGGAACCTTGTATCGCTATGCGAAATGAAGCACTACCAATCGAATGGATAGCGCAGCGGCGGGCAGTATTTACGAAGAGCCCAGCACCTTGGCGCAATTGAAAACAACGTAGGAGCAACTGTCTGCGTCGAGGTGCTTTTCGTAGGATGGGTTGAGCTTGCGAAACCCATGCAGTTGCGCTGATGGGTATCGCTTCGCTCAACGCCATCCTACGAAAAGCCGTGCTTCCTGGAACCGTAGGAGCAGACCTTGTCCGCGATAGCCGGACGTCCCGGCGCGGTTCGCGGATAAGATCCTACGCTACGCCCCCACGCCATTCCCATGTAGGAGCGCGCCCTGCGCGCGAATCGCGGACGGAGTCCGCTCCTGGGCAAGGGCGGAACGGGAGGAAGGCCCCCGCCATGTGGGCGGGGACGAAGAGGCGGGCGGTCAGACGGCGACAGGCGCCTTGATGTGCGGGTGGGATTCGTAGCCGACCAGCTCGAAGTCCTCGAAGCGGAAGTCGAACAGGTCCTTCACCTCGGGGTTGAGCTTCATGGTCGGCAGCGGCAGCGGCTCGCGGCTCAGCTGCAGGTCGGCCTGCTCCAGGTGGTTGGCGTACAGGTGGCAGTCGCCGCCGGTCCAGATGAAGTCGCCCGGCTGCAGGCCGGCGACCTGGGCCACCATCAGCGTCAGCAGGGCGTAGCTGGCGATGTTGAAGGGCACGCCGAGGAAGATGTCCGCCGAGCGCTGGTACAGCTGGCAGCTGAGCTTGCCGTCGGCGACGTAGAACTGGAACAGCGCGTGGCACGGCGGCAGGGCCATCTCGTCGATCAGCGCGGGGTTCCAGGCCGAGACGATCAGGCGGCGCGAGTCCGGATTGCGCTTGAGCATGTCCATCAGATTGGCGATCTGGTCGATGTGGCGGCCGTCCGGCGCCGGCCAGGAGCGCCACTGGTAGCCGTAGACCGGGCCGAGGTCGCCGTTCTCGTCGGCCCATTCGTCCCAGATGGAGACGCCGTTTTCCTTCAGGTAGCCGATGTTGGTCGAACCTTTGAGGAACCACAGCAGCTCGTGGACGATCGATTTCAGGTGGCACTTCTTGGTGGTCACCAGGGGGAAGCCTTCGCCCAGGTCGAAGCGCATCTGATAGCCGAATACGCTGTAGGTGCCGGTGCCGGTACGGTCGCTCTTGAAGGTGCCGTGCTCGCGCACGTGGCGCATCAGGTCGAGGTACTGTTTCATGGAAAACCCGTGTCGTAGAGAGGTCCGCGAGGCACGCCGAAGGTTCGGCGCGGGCACTTTCGCCCTGCAGAATCGCGAGATGCCGCAATACTAAGGGGCAGGCCCGCGTATCGCCACCCTTGGTTGGAGCGCGCCGACGATAAGCCAGAAGGCCGGGCACGACCCGGCCCGCACACCGTGATCCCGCCGCGGCCCCGGGCCGCCGCTGCCTGCTGAACGAGAGGTCCGCATGCCAGACCAGCCACGCTTTTCCCTGTCCCGCCGGCGCCTGCTGGCCATGGCCTGCGGCGGCGCCGTGGCCGGCGGCCTGCTGCTGGGCCCGGCGGCCCTGGCCTGGGCCGCGCTGACGCCCCAGGCCGAGGCGGAACTGGCGATCTTCATGACGCTGTCGCAGCGCCTGACCGGGCGCAGCAACCTCGACCCACGCATCGGCCAGCGCCTGTACCTGGCCCTGGCGCAGCGCGACACCGCCCTCGCCCAGAGCCTGGGCGAGCTGCAGGCGCGCCTGGGCGACGGCCCACAGCGCTGGAGCGAGCGCCAGCAGTGGCTGGCGCGGCAGATGCTCGCCGCCTGGTACCTGGGCTACGTGGGCGAGGACGACCACCCCAGCGTGGTCGCCTATGAAAGCGCGCTGATGTTCCGCGCGGTGGACGACGTGCTGCTGCCGCGCAGCTACTGCAGCAACCAGCCGGGCTTCTGGGCCGCGCAACCGGTCGAGCGGGGGGCCTGAGCATGGCCGACACGCAAAGCGCCGACTACGTGGTGGTCGGCTCCGGCGTCGCCGGCGCCCTGGTCGCCCACCAGTTGGCCCTGGCCGGCAAGGACGTGCTGATCCTCGAGGCCGGCCCGCGGCTGTCGCGCTGGGAGATCGTCGAGCGCTTCCGCAACCAGGCCGACAAGTCCGACAACCAGGCGCCCTACCCGTCCATGGCCCACGCGCCGCACCCGCAGTACCACCCGGACAACCACTACCTGGTGCAGAAGGGCGAACACCCCTACGACGTGCAGTACCTGCGGGTGGTCGGCGGCACCACCTGGCACTGGGCGGCCTCGGCCTGGCGCTTCCTGCCCAGCGACTTCAAGCTCCAGAGCCTGTACGGCGTCGGCCGCGACTGGCCGTTCGAGTACGCGGAGCTGGAGCCCTGGTACCAGCGCGCCGAAGAGGCCCTCGGCGTCTGGGGCCCGGCCGACGAGGAGCTGGGTTCGCCGCGCAGCCAGGCCTACCCCATGGCGCCGCTGCCGCTGTCGTGGAACGAGCAGCGGGTGAAGGACGTGCTCAACGCCAACGGCTACCACGTGGTCACCGAGCCGGTGGCGCGCAACAGCCGCCCCTTCGACGGCCGGCCGACCTGCTGCGGCAACAACAACTGCATGCCGATCTGCCCGGTCGGCGCCATGTACAACGGCATCGTCCACGTCGAGAAGGCCGAGGCCGCCGGCGCCCGGCTGCTGGACAACAGCGTGGTGTTCAAGCTGGAGAAGGGCGATGGCGGACGCATAGTCGCCGCCCTCTGCAAGGACCCGCAGGGCGAGGAGACGCGAGTCGAAGGCAAGGTCTTCGTGCTCGCTGCCAATGGCGTGGAGACGCCCAAGCTGATGCTGATGTCCGAGGTCGGCAACGCCTCCGGCATGGTTGGCCGCAACCTCATGGACCACCCCGGCACCGCGGTGCGCTTCTACGCCAGCGAGAAGCTCTGGCCCGGGCGCGGGCCGCAGGAGATGACCTCGATGGTCGGCTTCCGCGACGGCGCCTTCCGCAGCCAGTACGCGGCGAAGAAAATCCACCTGTCCAACCTCTCGCGGGTCGACCAGGTGGCCGCCGAGCTGATCCGCCAGGGCCCGCTGCTGCTCGGCCGCGAGCTGGAAGCGCAGATCCGCGACCGCGCCGCGCGCTTCGTGCGTTTCGACAGCTTCCACGAAATCCTCCCGCGCCCGCAGAACCGCATCGTGCCCAGCGCCAGCGAGCGCGACGCCCTGGGCATCCCCAAGCCGGAATTCACCTACGCCATGGACGACTACGTGCGCCGCAGCGCGACGCACACCCGCGAGGTCTACGCCCATGCCGCCAGGCTGCTCGGCGGCAGCGAGGTGCAGTTCGAGGACAGCTTCGCCAACAACAACCACATCGCCGGCACCACGCTGATGGGCGACGACCCCGGCGACTCGGTGGTGGACCGCGACTGCCGCAGCCACGACCATCCCAACCTGTTCATCGCCGGCAGCGCGGTGATGCCCACGGTGGGCTCGGTGAACTGCACCCTGAGCCTCGCCGCCCTCGCCCTGCGCCTGGCCGAGCGCCTGAAAGGGGAGGCCTGAGCATGTCCACCCGTCTGCTGGCCGCCCTCCTCCTGCTGCCCTGCCTGGCCCAGGCCGCCCCGGCCCTGGACCCGGCGCCGGCCGAGCTGCTGCAGCGCGGCGAATACCTGGCCCGCGCCGGCGACTGCGCCGCCTGCCACACCGCGCCCGGCGGCCAGCCCTTCGCCGGCGGCCTGGCGCTGACCACCCCGCTGGGCGCGGTCTACTCCAGCAATATCACCCCCGATCCACGCACCGGCATCGGCAGCTACAGCTACGAAGACTTCGCCCGCGCCCTGCGCGAAGGCGTGGCCAGGGGCGGCCTGCACCTCTACCCGGCGATGCCCTACACCGCCTACGCCAAGATCGGCGACGCGGACATGCAGGCCCTATACGCCTATTTCCTGCGCGGCGGCGTCGAGGCCGTGGCCCAGGCCAACCGCGACAGCGACATCCCCTGGCCGCTGAACATGCGCTGGCCGCTGGCCATCTGGAACGCGCTGTTCCATGACGACCGGCCCTTCCAGCCCAACCCGAAACAGAGCGCGGCCTGGAACCGCGGCGCCTACCTGGTGCAGGGCCTGGCCCACTGCGGCACCTGCCATACCCCGCGCGGCCTGGCCTTCCAGGAGAAGGCCCTGGACGAGAAGGGCAGCGGCTACCTCGCCGGCGCCGCCCTGGGCGGCTGGTACGCCTACAACATCACCAGCGACACCCACGCCGGCATCGGCGGCTGGAGCGACGCCGAACTGGTGCAGTACCTGCGCAGCGGCCGCCTGCCCGGCAAGGCCCAGGCCGCCGGGCCCATGGCC
Organism: Pseudomonas sp. NBRC 100443; assembly: GCF_030268185.1. Lineage (NCBI taxonomy): Bacteria > Pseudomonadati > Pseudomonadota > Gammaproteobacteria > Pseudomonadales > Pseudomonadaceae > Pseudomonas > Pseudomonas sp. NBRC 100443. The sequence goes on along the minus strand of NZ_BSQE01000003.1, from coordinate 143,800 downwards.
GAGGCCGTGGAGCACAGCTTCCAGTACCTGCGGCCCGACGACCTGCAGGCCATCGCCGGCTACCTGCGCAGCGTCAGGGCGGTCGGCGACGGCGAGCGCAAGCCGCGCTTCGCCTGGGGCGGCCCCGCCGACGACGTGGTGACGCTGCGCGGCGAGGACTTCGATGCCCGGAGCCGCGACGACGGCGCCCGGCTGTTCCTCGGCAACTGCGCCAGTTGCCACGGCTGGAACGGCCAGGGCACGCAGGACGCCTACTACCCCATGCTCAGCCACAACACCACGGTGGGCGCGCAGCAGCCGGACAACCTGGTGCAGGTCGTGCTCACCGGCGTGCACCGCGAAAGCGCCGGGCAGCAGGTGTTCATGCCCGGCTTCGCCGGCGCGCTCGACGACCAGCAGATCGCCACCCTGGTCAACTACCTCACGGCGCAGTTCGGCAACCCGGCGGTGAAGGTGGACAGCGCCCGGGTCGCCGCCATCCGCCAGCCCTGAACGCGCCTCATCCTTTCGAGGGGCCGCCGCCACTGCGGCGGAACCGGGTTTGACATACCCCCGGCAGTCACTGAAGCTGCTGCCACCGTGATACATGGCTGCCCGAACAACGGACGTCGCATGCAGAAGCCTGCCCATAAGAAAGACCGCAAAGGGGCCGCACCGGCCCGCCCCACCTCCTCCCCCCGCCTGGCGCGGCGCCTGGCTGCCGCGCTGGTGGCCGTGCTGTTGCTGGCCAGCGCGGGCGCCTGGTGGTACGTCGAGCACAGCGCCCCGTCGCTGCCGGTCGCGAGCCCGCCCGCGCCCCCGGCGAAACCCGTGGTGGCCGAGGCGCCGAAGGCCGGCTTCGTCGACGAGCAGCAATGCCAGGTATGCCACCAGGGCCAATTCCAGGACTGGCAGGGCTCGCATCACCACAAGGCGATGCAGGTGGCCAACGAAGCCAACGTGCTGGGCGACTTCGCCGACGCCAGGTTCAAGGGCGAGGCCGAAAGCACCCGCTTCTTCCGCAAGGGCGAGGAATTCTGGGTGAATACCCCGGGCGCCGACGGCAAGCCGGCGGACTTCAAGGTGGCCTACACCTTCGGCGTGGCGCCGCTGCAGCAGTACCTGCTGGAATACCCCGGCGGCCGCCTGCAGGCCCTCGGCGTCGCCTGGGATACCCAGAAGCAGCGCTGGTTCGAACTCAACCCCGGGCAGCGCATCGACTTCAAGGACGAGCTGCACTGGACGCGCCCGACGCAGAACGCCAACTTCATGTGCATCGAGTGCCACACCACCGAGTTCAAGCGCAACTTCGACGCCGACAAGAACGCCTTCGCCAGCCACTGGCAGAGCCTGGGCGTCGGCTGCCAGGCCTGCCACGGCCCGGCCTCGCGCCACCTGGAATGGGCGCAAAAACCCAACGGCGACGCCAGCCGCGGCTTCGACAAGCCGCTGGGCGCCAGCACCACCGCAAGCGAGCTGGTGGAGAACTGCGCGCGCTGCCACGCCCGCCGCGCGCCCCTGGGCGACGGCTTCCAGCACCGCCACCGGTTCATGGACGACTACCTGCCGAGCCTGCTGACCCGCGAGCTGTACCAGATCGACGGCAAGATCAAGGACGAGGTCTTCGAGTGGGGCTCCTTCACCCAGAGCAAGATGTTCGAGAAGGGCGTGAAGTGCACCGACTGCCACAACCCCCACAGCGGCCAGGTGAAGATCGCCGGCAACGGCCTTTGCCTGCAGTGCCACAACCCGGCCGGCAAGCCGGTGCGCCCGGGCATCGACGGCAAGGGCCTGCTGGCGAAGAACTACGACTCGCCCGAACATCACCACCACCAGAGCGGCACGCCTGGCGCGCAGTGCACGTCCTGCCACATGCCGGGCAAGTACTACATGGTCAACCACTACCGGCATGACCACAGCTTCAGCATTCCCGACCCGCAGCACGCGCAGAAGATAGGCGCGCCGGACGCCTGCATGGGCTGCCACCGCGACAGCGCCTCCAAGGTCAGCGAGCAGTTCCGCCTGTGGTACGCCAGCGACGCCAAGCCGGCCGGCGCCGTGCCGCGCTACGACGACACCCTGTGGAAGGCCCGCAACGGCCAGCCCGGCGCCTCGCGGGCGCTGCACCTGCTGCTGGCCAGCAGCGACCTGCCGGCGATCCGCCGCGCCACCCTGCTCGCCGAACTGCCCGCCTATCCCAGCCCGCGCTCCCTGGAACTGGCCGCCCAGGGCCTGAAGGACAACGACCCGCTGGTGCGCAACGCCGCCATAGGCGCGGTCGCCGCCCTGGCCAACCCACCGCGCCAGGCACTGCTGCTGGCCCCGCTGCTGGACGACCCGCTGCGCGCCGTGCGCCTCTCCGCCACCTGGCAACTGGCGCAACTGCCGCCGGAGGTGCGCGCCGGGTTGCAGGCGCCGCTGGCCAAGGGCCTGAAGGAATACGAGGAGGTCCAGCTGAGCCTGGCCGAGCGCGCCGAGTCCAACCTCAACCGCGCCATGCTCTACCAGGTCACCGGCCGCGACGCCGAAGTGGAACCGGCGCTGCGCGCGGCCCTGGTGCGCGACCCCGACTTCCTGCCGGCGCTGGTCAGCCTCTACCAGTGGCTGGAAGCCCGCCAGCGCCCCGACGAAGCCCGCCAGCTGCTGGACGGCGCGCTCAAGCGCCACCCGCAGTCCGGCCTGCTGCACCATGCCCTGGGCCTGGCGCTGATCCGCCAGGGCCAGCGCGAGGCGGCGCTCAAGGAGCTGCAGGAAGCGGTGCGCCTGGCCCCGGACAGCGCCCAGTTCCGCTACATCCTGGCCATCGGCCTGCACGACAGCGGCCAGGCCGACGCCGCCTGCCGCCAGTTGGAGCAACTGCTGCAACGCCACCCGGCCAACCGCGACGCGCGCCTGGCGCTGATCGCCTACCTGCGCGAGATCGGCCAGTTGGAGAAGGTGCAGATGCAACTGGCCGAGCTGGAACAGCAGAACCCCGACGACCCGGCGCTGAAGGGAGAATGACAGCGCCGCCCGGAAGCGCCTGATTCCACCAGGCGCTCCGGAACTCGCCGGCGGGCACGCACTCTGAGGGGACGCGAACGCAGTCACCCAAGGAGCACCCATGCGTATCCCCGGAGCGGCCCTGGCCGTCGCCCTGTCCACCCTCCCCTTCGCCGCCGCCCAGGCCGAAGACGCCGGCTTCTGGCGCGGCGTGCTGTCCACCGGCGCCACCACCGCCTCCAGCTACCTCACCAGCCGCGACGACCACAAACTGGTCGGCCCGCTGGCCGAGGACGCCGGCAGCTTCGTCGCCAGCGCCGGCGCCATCCGCGGCCCCTGGCTGGAAGCCGAGCTGCAGCGGCTGCGCAGCGATTATCCGCAGTTGCAGCAGCGCAGCGATATGGAGTTGGCCAGTGCATTGCTGGCCGGCGAACGCTGAACGGCACTCCCCGGACACGCAAAAGCCCGCAGCCCTTCACGGGGCAGCGGGCTTTTCGATGCGCTCGCCTCAGGCGTACTCGGCGATCAGACTCTCGGCGGGAATCCCCAGGTTGCGGTGCAGCTTGCGGATCATCGGCAGCGTCAGGCTGCGCTTGCCGGACAGCACCTCATAGACGCGGTTGGGCTGGCCAATCGAGGGCACCAGGTCCTTGACGGTCAGGCCGCCCTGCTCCATGCGGAACTTGATGGCCTCGATGGGGTGCGGCGCCTCGACCGGGTAGTGCTTGGCCTCGTAGGCCTCGACCAGCGTCAACAGCACTTCGAAACGATCCCCCTCGGGGGTGCCGGGCTCCGGCTCGTCGTCGAAGTAGGCGGACAGTTCCTTGAGGCTGGCCTTGTAGTCCTCGTGCGTATGGATAGGTCGGATGTGCATGCTCTCTCACTCCATCTCGACGGTATTCGCGTCGACGGCATCGTACTGCGCGTGCGTGCCGATGAACTTGATGTAGAGCGCGCCGAACCGGTAGGCAACCGCGACGATCAGTCGATAGTCGTTGCCCTTGATGTTGAACACCACCCGGCGGCTCTTGAGGATGCTCGCGCTGGCATACCTGGCCTTGATGTCGCCCAGCTGACTCCAGGTCGCGGCCTTGGCTTCATCGATCCAGGCCTTGAGTGGTTGCTCCGCGTCCGGATGGGCCAGCCAGAAATCGCGCAGGTTGCCGATGGCGATGATTTTCATCGGCACATGCCAGTCCCAAGATGGGACCAACGCAACCGCGAACCGGTCATCCAGATAACCGGAACCCCTGGTAGCGCCGAGCGCTCAGAAAGGTATGCGGACCTACGGAGGAGAAACTCCCATGCGCATGTTCAAACTGACCGGCATCCTCGCTGTCTTCACCCTGCTGCCCCTGGCCCCGGCCATGGCCGACGGCTTCTGGCGCGACATCATCTCCTCCGGGGCCACCACCGCCTCGACCTACCTGACCTTCAAGCACGACCACAAGCTGATCCTCGCCGCCCGCGACGACGCCGGCAGCTACGTGGCCAGCGACGGCGCCATCCGCGGCCCGTACCTGGAAGCCGCGCTGCAACGCCTGCGCAGCGATCATCCGGAGCTGCAGCAACGCAGCGACATGGAGCTGGCCAATGCCATCCTGATGAGCCAGGACGGCGTGGCGCAGTGACGGCGCTTCGTAGGATGGGTTGAGCCTGCGATACCCATGCTGCCGTGGCGATGGGTATCGCTGCGCTCAACGCCATCCTACGGTTGCCTCCACACCGCACCCTTGTAGGAGCGCGCCCTGCGCGCGAATCGCGGGCAGGGCCCGCTCCTACAGTGTGCTCGGCATTTCGTAGGATCTCATCCAGACCATAGGATGGATCGAGCCTGCGAAACCCATGCGGCCGTGGCGATGGGTATCGCTGCGCTCAACGCCATCCTACGGTTGCCTCCACACCGCGCCCTTGTAGGAGTGCGCCCTGCGCGCGAATCGCGGGCAGGGCCCGCAGTGTGCTCGGCATTTCGTAGGATCTCATCCAGACCGTAGGATGGATCGAGCTTGCGATACCCATGCGACCGTGGCGATGGGTATCGCTGCGCTCAACACCATCCTACGGTTTGCCTCCATACCGTGCCCTTGTAGGAGCGCGCCCTGCGCGCGAATCGCGGGCAGGGCCCGCCTACAGGGGGCTCGGTATTTCGTAGGCGCGGATTTTCTCACTCCCGGTACTCGTCCACCGGCACGCAGGCGCAGAACAGGTTGCGGTCGCCGAACACGTTGTCCACCCGGTTCACCGCCGGCCAGTACTTGAAGGCGCGGGTGTGCTCGCTGGGGGTCACCGCTTCGGCGATGCCGTAGGGCCGCTCCCAGGGGCCGGTGACGTCGGCCAGGGTGTGCGGGGCGCGCTTGAGCGGGTTGTCCTCGGCCGGCCATTCGCCGGTCTCGACCTTGGCGATTTCCGCGCGGATGCTCAGCATGGCCTCGACGAAGCGGTCCAGCTCGTGCAGCGACTCGCTCTCGGTGGGCTCCACCATCAGCGTGCCGGGCACCGGGAAGGACATGGTCGGGGCGTGGAAGCCGTAGTCCATCAGGCGCTTGGCCACGTCCTCCTCGCTGATCCCGGTCTGCGCCTTGAGCGGGCGCAGGTCGAGGATGCATTCGTGGGCCACGCGCTCGTTGCGCCCGCGGTAGAGCACCGGGAAGGCGCCGTCCAGGCGCTGGGCCAGGTAGTTGGCGCTGAGGATGGCCACCTCGGTGGCGTCGGCCAGCTGCGGGCCCATCATGGCGATGTACATCCAGCTGATCGGCAGGATGCTGGCGCTGCCCCAGGGCGCGGCGCTGACCGCGTCGTTCAGCGGGTTGGGGCCTTCGATGCGGATCACCGGGTGGTTGGCGACGAACGGCGCCAGGTGTTTCTTCACGCCGATCGGGCCCATGCCCGGGCCGCCGCCGCCGTGGGGGATGCAGAAGGTCTTGTGCAGGTTCATGTGCGACACGTCGGCGCCGATGTCCGCCGGCCGCGCCAGGCCGACCTGGGCGTTGAGGTTGGCGCCGTCCATGTAGACCTGGCCGCCGTGGCTGTGGATAACCTCGCAGATCTCGCGGATGCCCTCCTCGTATACGCCGTGGGTCGAGGGGTAGGTGATCATCAGGCAGGCCAGCTGGGCGCCGGCCTCGGCGGCCTTGAGCTTGAGGTCTTCCAGGTCGACGTTGCCGCCCTTGTCGCACTCGACTATCACCACGCGCATGCTCGCCATGATCGCCGAGGCCGGGTTGGTGCCGTGGGCCGAGGACGGGATCAGGCAGACGTTGCGGTGCCCCTCGCCGCGGCTCTCGTGGTACTTGCGGATCGCCAGCAGCCCGGCGTACTCGCCCTGGGCCCCGGAGTTGGGCTGCATGCAGATGGCGTCGAAGCCGGTGATGGCGCGCAGCCAGCTCTCCAGCTCGTCGATCATCAGCCGGTAGCCCTCGGCCTGCTCGCGCGGCACGAAGGGGTGCAGGTTGGCGAATTCCGGCCAGGTGATGGGGATCATCTCGCTGGTGGCGTTGAGCTTCATGGTGCAGGAGCCCAGCGGGATCATCGCCTGGTTCAGCGCCAGGTCCTTGCCTTCGAGCTGGCGCAGGTAGCGCAGCATCTCGGTTTCGCTGTGGTGGCGGTTGAACACCGGGTGGCCCAGGTAGCCGCTACTGCGCTGCAGGGTGCCGGGGATGCCGTCGGAGAGGTCGCCGGCATCCAGCACGGCGATGCTCAGGCCGTGGCCGGCGCCGAGGAAGATGTCGAAAAGCGTGGCGACGGTCTCGCCACTGCAGGTTTCGTCCAGGCTGACGCCCAGGCGGTCCTCGCCGACGATGCGCAGGTTGTAGCGCGCCGCGCGGGCGCGTTCGAGGATGGCCGCCTGCTGCGCGCCCACTTCCAGGGTCAGGGTGTCGAAGAAGTGCGCATTGACGCGCTTGAGGCCCTTGGCGAACAGCCCGGCGGCGAGGATGGCGGTGAGCCGGTGCACCCGCCGGGCGATGCGCTTGAGGCCCTCGGGGCCGTGGTAGACGGCGTAGAGGCTGGCGATGTTGGCCAGCAACACCTGCGAGGTGCAGACGTTGGAGTTGGCCTTCTCGCGGCGGATGTGCTGCTCGCGGGTCTGCAGCGCCATGCGCAGCGCGGTGTTGCCGCGGGCATCGCGGGACACGCCGATGATCCGCCCGGGCATGGCCCGCTTGAATTCGTCGCGGGTGGCGAAGAAGGCCGCGTGGGGCCCGCCGTAGCCCATGGGCACGCCGAAGCGCTGGGCGCTGCCAAGCACCACGTCGGCGCCCAGTTCGCCCGGCGGCGTCAGCAGCAGCAGGCTGAGCAGGTCGGCGGCGACGCAGGCGATGGCCTGCCGGGCGTGCAGCGCGTCGATCAGCGGGCGCAGGTCGCGGACCTCGCCGCGGCTGTCCGGGTACTGCAGCAGCGCGCCGAACACGGTGTGCTGGCCCAACGTGTCCAGCTCGTCCACCACCAGGTCGAAGCCGAAGGCCTGGGCGCGGGTGCGCACCACGGAAATGGTCTGCGGGTGGCAGTTCACGTCGACGAAGAACAGGTTGCTCTTGGCCTTGGCCACGCGCTTGGCCAGGGCCATGGCCTCGGCGGCGGCGGTGGCCTCGTCGAGCAGCGAGGCACTGGCCAGGTCCAGGCCGGTGAGGTCGATGGTCAGCTGCTGGAAGTTCAGCAGCGCCTCCAGGCGGCCCTGGGCGATCTCCGGCTGGTAGGGGGTGTAGGCGGTGTACCAGCCGGGGTTCTCCAGCACGTTGCGGAGGATCACCGTGGGCGTGACGGTACCGTAGTAGCCGGTGCCGATCAGGCTGGTCCACAGCTGGTTCTGCTGCGCATAGCCCCTGAGCTTCTCCAGGGCGCCCTGCTCGTCCAGCGCCGGCGGCAGCTCCAGCGGGCGGTTCAGGCGGATGGCCGGCGGCACCGTCTGTACGATCAGGTCGTCGAGGCTGGCGACGCCCAAGGCCTCGAGCATCGTCCGTCGCTCCGCCTCGTCGGGGCCGAGATGGCGGCGCAGGAAGGCATCGGGCTGGTTCAGCTGGGACAGCGAAGGGCTTTTCGACATGGCCTGGACCTCGATCGGGAATGCACGATCAAGACAGGATAGGCCAGGCGGGAAGAACAAGGCCCCGACTGAGCGGGGCCTTGGGGGTTCGGCGCGGCGATCAGGCGTCCGCGTCGCAGGCGGCCTGGTAGCCGGCGGCGTCGAGCAGCTTGTCCAGCTCGGCCGGGTTGCTCGGCTTGAGCTTGAAGAACCAGGAGCCGTAGGGGTCGTTGTTGACTTCCTCGGGGGTGTCGGCCAGGACCTCGTTGATGGCGATCACCTCGCCACCGACCGGGGCGTAGATGTCGGAGGCGGCCTTGACCGATTCCACCACGCCGGCTTCCTGGCCAGCATTGAGTTGCTTGCCGAGTTCCGGCAGCTCGACGAAGACCACGTCGCCCAGGGCTTCCTGGGCATGGTCGGAGATGCCCACGGTGACGGTACCGTCGGCTTCCAGGCGCGCCCACTCGTGGCTGGCGGCGTAACGCAGGTCGGCGGGAATGTTGCTCATCTTGTTTTCCTCGGGGACGGGGCAGCGGCGACGACGGGTCGCCTATGCAATTTAGATCAGGGCCTTGCCATGACGCACGAAATTCGGCTGAACGACGCGCACCGGGTACCACTTGCCACGGATTTCCACCTCGGCGCGGTCGCCGGTGGCCGCCGGCAGGCGGGCCAGGGCGATGGACTTGCCGAGGGTCGGGGAGAAGCTGCCACTGGTGATCTCGCCCTCGCCGATGCCGGCCACCCGCACCACCTGGTGGGCACGCAGCACGCCGCGCTCCTCCAGCACCAGGCCGACCAGCTTCGGCTGGTCGCCGGCGGCGCGCTGGGCTTCCAGGGCCTGGCGGCCGATGAAATCGCGCCCGGCCGGTTCCCAGGCGATGGTCCAGCCCATGTTGGCGGCCAGGGGCGAAATCTCTTCGTCCATGTCCTGGCCGTAGAGGTTCATCCCGGCTTCCAGGCGCAGGGTGTCGCGCGCGCCCAGGCCGGCGGGGGAAATGCCGGCGCCGACCAGTTCGTTGAGGAAGCCCGGCGCCTCGGCGGCGGGCAGCATGATCTCCAGGCCGTCCTCGCCGGTATAGCCGGTGCGGGCGATGAACCAGTCGCCGTCGGCCTTGCCCTGGAACGGCTTGAGTTCGCGGATCAGGGTGGCGCGGGAGGGGCTCACCAGATCGGCGGTCTTGTCCCGCGCGTTGGGGCCCTGGACGGCCAGCATGGCCAGATCCGGGCGCGCCTGCAACTGGACCTCGAAGCCCTCGGTGTGGGCCTGCATCCAGGCCAGGTCCTTCTCGCGGGTGGCGGCGTTGACCACCACGCGGTAGCCGTACACGCCCAGGTAGACGATGAGGTCGTCGACCACCCCGCCGCGCTCGTTGAGCATGGCGCTGTACAGCGCCTTGCCGGGCACCTGCAGGCGCTCGACGTCGTTGGCGAGCAGGCGTTGCAGGTATTCCCTGGACTGCGGGCCGGTGACGTCGACCACGGTCATGTGGGAGACGTCGAACACGCCGCAGTCACGGCGGACCTGGTGGTGCTCTTCGACCTGCGAACCATAGTGCAGGGGCATGTCCCAACCGCCGAAATCGACGATTTTCGCGCCGAGGGCGACATGCAGGTCGTAGAGCGGGGTGCGCTGTCCCATGGGTGTTCTCCTTCCGGGAATGGCGGATGCGGAGCGCGAGGGCGGCCCGCACGAAACCGGCGCATTGTAGCCGCTAGGCCGGTGCCTGGACACCTCGGCCGACGGTCGAGTCGCGCCCCGCCGCGCTGGCCGCGGAACGGCGGATCAGCAGCACCACCGGCAGCAGCCCGGCCAGCACCAGGCTCAGCGCCGGCAGCGCGGCGCGGGCCCATTCGCCCTCGCTGGTCATCTCGAAGACGCGCACCGCCAGGGTGTCCCAGCCGAAGGGACGCATCAGCAGGGTAGCCGGCATTTCCTTCAATACGTCGACGAACACCAGCAGCGCGGCGCTCATCAGCCCCGGCGCCAGCAGCGGCAGGTAGACGCGGGCGAACAGCGCCGGCCCGGCCACGCCGAGGCTGCGCGAAGCCTCGGCGAAGGACGGGCGGATGCGCATCAGGGTGCTTTCCAGCGGGCCCTCGGCCACCGCCAGGAAGCGGATCAGGTAGGCCAGCAGCAACGCCCCCAGGCTGCCCAGCAGCAACGGCTTGCCGGCGCCGCCCAGGGCGCTGGAGAGCGGGATCACCCAGTGGTTGTCGAGCCAGCTGAAGGCCAGCATGATCGCCACCGCCAGCACCGAGCCGGGCACCGCGTAGCCGAGGTTGGCCAGGCCCACTGCGGCGCGCACCGGCCTCGCCGGCGTCTGCCGGCGGGCGAAGGCCAGCAGCAGGCCGACCGCCACGCACAGCGCCGCCGCCGTGGCGCCCAGGCCGAGGCTGTGCCAGAGCAGGCCCCAGTAGCGTTCGTCGAGGTCGAAGCGGCCGCGCTGCCAGCACCAGGCCAGCAGCTGCGCCAGGGGAATGGCGAAGGCGCAGGCGAACACCAGGCCGCACCAGGCGCTGGCGGCGAAGGCCTTGAACCCGCGCAGACGATACAGCGGCGCGGTGCGCGGCTTCTCGCTGCTGGCCACGACGCGGCCGCGGCTGTGGCGCTCGCCGAGCACCACCAGGAACACCCCGAGCAGCAGCAGGCTGGCCAGCTGGGTGGCGCTGGACAGGCTGTAGAAGCCGTACCAGGTCTTGTAGATGGCGGTGGTGAAGGTGTCGAAGTTGAACACCGAGACGGCGCCGAAGTCGGCCAGGGTCTCCATGACCGCCAGGGCCAGGCCGGCGCCGATGGCCGGCCGCGCCATGGGCAGGGCCACGCGCCAGAAGGCCTGCCAGGGCGACAACCCGAGCACCCGCGCCGCCTCGGTGAGGCCGCGGCCCTGGGCCAGGAAGGCGCCGCGCGCCAGCAGGTAGACGTAGGGGTAGAAGACCAGCACCAGGACCAGGATCACCCCGCCGGTGGAACGCACCCGGGGCAGCCGCAGGCCGCTGCCGAACCATTCGCGCAGCAGCGTCTGCAAGGGCCCGGCGAAGTCCAGCAGGCCGACGAAGACGAACGCCAGCACGTAGGCCGGGATGGCGAAGGGCAGCATCAGCGCCCAGTCCAGCCAGCGCCGCCCGGGGAACTCGCAGAGCGCTGTGAGCCAGGCCAGGCTGGTGCCCAGCAGGGTCACGCCGATGCCGACGCCGAGCACCAGCACCAGGCTGTTGCCCAGCAGGCGCGGCAGCTGGGTGTCCCACAGGTGCACCCAGATTTCCGTGTCGATCTCGCCCCAGCTCAGCGCCAGCACGACGAGCGGCAACGCCACCAGGGCGGCGATGGAGAAGCTGATGGGGTACCAGCGCATAAGTGATTAGCTGGAAGCTAGAAGCCGGAAGCTGGAGGCCAGGTCCACGCCGACCTCCAGCCTCCAGCCTCCAGCTTCCGGCTTCCGGCTCCTGGTCAATTCCAACCGGCCCGGTCCATCAGCTTGATGGCTTCGGCCTGGCGCTTGCCGGCGACTTCCACCGGGATGCTGTCGGCCTTGAAGCTGCCCCAGGCCGCCACTTCCTCCGAGGGCGCGACCTTCGGGTTGGCCGGGAACTCCTGGTTCAGCGAGGCGAACAGCGCCTGGGCGTCGGGGCCGGTCATCCATTCCACCAGGGCCTTGGCCTGCTCGGGGTGCGGCGCGTGCCTGGTCAGGCCGATGCCCGAGAGGTTGACGTGCACGCCGCGGTCGCCCTGGTTCGGCCAGAACAGCTTCACCGGCAGGTCCGGCTTCTGCTTGTGCAGGCGCCCGTAGTAGTAGGTGTTGACGATGCCGACGTCGCACTGGCCGGCGGCGATGGCCTGGAGCAGCGCGGTGTCGTCGGAGAACACGTCGGTGGCCAGGTTGCCCACCCAGCCCTTGAGAATCTGCTCGGTCTTCTGCTCGCCGTGGGTCTCGATCAGGGTGGCGGTCAGCGACTGGTTGTAGACCTTCTTCGCCGTGCGCAGGCACAGGCGGCCTTCCCACTGCTTGTCGGCCAGGGCCTCGTAGGTGCTCAGCTCCTCCGGCTTCACCCGCTGGGTGGAGTAGGCGATGGTCCGCGCGCGCAGCGACAGGCCGGTCCAGCTGTCGGTGCCGGAGCGGTACTGCGGGGGAATGTTGGCGTCGAGGGTCGGCGAATCGAACGGCTGCAGGATGCCCATCTTCTCGGCCTGCCAGAGGTTGCCGGCGTCCACGGTGAGCAGCAGGTCGGCCGGGGTGTTGGCGCCCTCGGCCTTGATCCGCGCCATCAGCGGCGCTTCCTTGTCGGTGATGAACCTGACCTGCACGCCGGTTTTCTTCGTGTAGGCATCGAACACCGGCTTGATCAGCTCGTCGATGCGCGAGGAGTAGACCACCACCTCGTCGGCGGCCTGGGCGGTGCCCGCCAGTGCGGCGAGGGCGAGGGAAGCGAGAAGGCCTTTGCGTACCGACATGCTGGCGGCTCCTGGGTAACGGAATGAGGTTCCAGATGATAAGGAACCTCATTTAGCCCCGGAGCCGACCTTTGTGACCGGGTGTTTCACCACGCCGCGACACGGGGTCGCGGCGCCTCAGACCCGCGCCAGCGTCGGCAGGTCGCCGGAGAGCCCCAGGGCCTGGCGGACGAACACGCCCTTGGCCTCGTGGTGGCGGTCGACCAGGCGCAGGCCGGCGTTGCGCAGCCAGCGCACCGGCAGCGGGTCGGCCTGGAACAGGCGCTGGAAGCCTTCCATCGCCGCCATCATCGCCAGGTTGTGCGGCATCCGCCGGCGTTCGAAGCGGCTCAGCACGCGCTCGTCGGCGATGCGCTCGCCACGGGCATGGGCGTGCATCAGCACCTCGGCCAGCACCGCGGCGTCGAGGAAGCCCAGGTTGACGCCCTGCCCGGCCAGCGGGTGGATGGTGTGCGCGGCGTCGCCGATCAGCGCCAGGCCCGGTTCCACGTAGCGCTTGGCGTGGCGCTGGCGCAGCGGGATGCACAGCCGCGGGTCGACCTGCTCGATGCCGCCCAGGCAATGCTCGAAGGCCCGGCCGAGGGCTTCGCGGAAGCCGTCGTCGTCCAGCGCCATCAGGCGTTCGGCCTGCTCCGGGGTGGTCGACCAGACGATCGAGCACCAGTGCCTGTCGCCCTCGCGGGACAGCGGCAGGAAGGCCAGCGGGCCGTCGTCGGTGAAGCGCTGCCAGGCGGTGGCCTGGTGCGGTTTTTCGCAGCGCACGCTGGTGACGATGGCGTGGTGCAGGTAGTCCCACTCGCGGGTGGCGCAGCCGGCCAGGCGGCGCACGGCGGAGTTGGCGCCGTCGGCGGCGACCACCAGCGGCGTGCGGATCTGCCGGCCGTCGGCCAGGGTCAGCAACCAGTCGTTGCCGGAGTGGCGCAGCTGCTCCAGGCGCGCGCCGGGCAGCAGGCCGAGGGTGGTGTCGTGCAGGCGCTCCAGCAGGGCGTCCTGCACCACGCGGTTCTCGACGATGTGGCCGAGCACCTCGGCATGCACGCTGGCCGCGCTGAAGTGCACCTGGCCGGTGCCGGAGCCGTCCCACACGTGCATCTCGCGGTAGGGCTCGGCGCGCCGCGCGACTATGCCGTCCCAGGCATGCAGGCGCTGGAGAATGCGCCGGCTGGCCTCGGACAGGGCGCTGACCCGCGGCTCGAAGCGCGCCGCGCGGTCGAAGGGCTTCACGCTCAGCGGCGAGCCGTCGAGCAGCAGGATTTCCAGGCCGCTGCCCTGCAACGCCAGGGCCAGCGCGCTGCCGACCATCCCCGCCCCGACAATCACCAGATCCGCGTGCATCTGCATTCCTTTTTCCATGTCGTCAGCCGGCCTTGCGCAGGCGCGGCTTGAGCCTGATGTAGAGGGTCTTCTGCACCCGCGCGACCAGCGTGCCCTCGCCGTCGCGCACCTCGGCGTGCAGCTTGGGCAGGTACTTGCCGCCGTCGGCGGTCTGCGCCCGGACTTCGTCCAGCAGTTGCTGGTCGATGCGGAACTCGGCGTACACCGGCCCCTTGCCCGGGGTGATGAATTCGATGTTGGCGGCCTTGTCCCAGACGATGTAGTCGCGCCCCAGGTTCTCCATCAACATGAGCATGAAGAAGGGGTCGGTCATGCTGTACAGGCTGCCGCCGAACTGGGTGCCGACGTAGTTGCGGTTGAACCAGGACAGCACCATCTTCACCCGCACCTCGCGGAAGTCCGGGGCGATGTGGCGCACCCGCACGCCGGCGCCGATGTAGGGCGGGTAGAGGTTCAGGCCGAAGCGCAGCAGGCGGGCGCGGCGGGCCATCTTGCCTGAGGACATCGCCGCTCCCTAGACCGGCCGCGCGCCCAGGCCCATGGCCTGGCGGGCGAACCAGCGCTTGGCCGGCGGCAGCAGGTCGAGGCCGAGCAGGCCCAGGTTGCGCCCGGTGGCCAGCACCGGCTGGGCGTTGGAGAACAGGCGGGTGACGCGGTCGGAGAAGCCGACGGTCATCTGCTGGTCCAGGCGCTGGCCTTCCAGGTAGCGCTGCAGCACGGCGAAGTCGCCGGGCGCGGCGTCGGCGCCGAGCAACTGGTCGGCCAGGGCCTGGGCATCGCGCAGCGACAGGTTGAAGCCCTGCCCGGCGATGGGGTGCAGGCTGTGCGCGGCATTGCCCAGCACCACCAGGTGCGGGCGCACCTGTTCCTCGGCCTCGCTGAGGATCAGCGGGTAGCAGTAGCGCGCGCCGACCTGGCGGAAGCCGCCCAGGCGGTAGCCGAAGGCTGCCTGCAACTCGTCGAGGAACTGCCGCTCGGGCAGCTCGCGCAGGCGCTCGGCATCGCGCGGCGGGCGCGTCCAGACCAGCGCGCAGCGGTTGTCCGGCAGCGGCAGCAGGGCCATGGGCCCCTGTTCGGTGAAGCGTTCGAAGGCCTGGCCGCGGTGTTCCTCGCTGGGGCTGACGTTGGCGATCAGCGCGGTCTGCCCGTAGGGCGCCTCGCGCACGCCGATGCCCAGCTGCTCGCGCAGGCCGGAGCGGCCGCCGTCGGCGAGCACGGCGAGGTCGCAGTCCAGGATCGAGTCGTCGTCCAGGGTCAGCCGGTAGCCGTCGTCCAGCGCCTGCATACGGCGCACTTCGGCCGGGCAGCGCCAGCTCACCACTTCGTGGTCCAGGGCCTGCCACAGGCACTGGCCGAGCCAGGCGTTCTCCACCACGTAGCCCAGCGCCGGCACACCCTCCTCCATTGCAGTCAGGCGCGCGGAGCCGAAGCGCCCGCGGTCGGACACGTGGATCTGGCTGATCGGCTCGCCGCGCTGGGCGATGCGCTGCCACAGGCCGAGGCGTTCGTAGATCTGCCGGCTGCCGAAGGACAGCGCCGAGGAACGGGCGTCATAGCTGGGCTGGTAGGCGTCGCCGGGGGCGAACGGCTCGATGAGCACGATGCGCCAGCCACGCTCGCGGGCGCCGGCCTGCAGGATCAGCGCCAGGCTGGCGCCGACCAGGCCGCCGCCGATGATCGCCAGGTTCGCGCGTTGCATCTCAGGCCGCCTGGGCCTTGGCTTCGGCCATCAGCGCCTCGATCGCGGCGACGGTCTTGGGCACGCCGTTGGTCAGCACTTCGCAGCCGCTCCTGGTCACCACCACGTCGTCCTCGATGCGCACGCCGATGCCGCGCCACTTCTTCGGCACGTCGGTGTTGTCCGGGGCGATGTAGATGCCCGGCTCGACGGTCATCGACATGCCCGGCTCGAGCACGCGCCATTCGCCGCCGACGCGGTATTCGCCGACATCGTGCACGTCCATGCCCAGCCAGTGGCCGGCGCGGTGCATGTAGAAGGCCTTGTAGGCTTCGCTGGCGATCAGTTCGTCGACGTCGCCCTTGAGCAGGCCGAGCTTCACCAGGCCGGCGGTGATGACGCGCACGGTGGCCTCGTGGGCTTCGTTCCAGTGGCGGCCGGGGGCGATGTAGTCGAAGGCGGCCATGTTGGCTTCCAGCACCAGCTCGTAGATGGCCTTCTGCTCGGGGCTGAACACGCCGTTGGCCGGGAAGGTGCGGGTGATGTCGCTGGCGTAGCAGTCGATCTCGCAGCCGGCGTCGATCAGGATCAGGTCGCCGTCCTTGATCTGCGCGTCGTTCTCCCGGTAGTGCAGGATGCAGGCGTTGCGCCCGGTGGCGACGATCGAGCCGTAGGCCGGCATCTTCGCCCCGCCCAGGCGGAAGGCGTATTCCAGCTCCGCCTCCAGGTGGTATTCGTACAGCCCCGGCCGGCAGGCCTGCATGGCGCGGATATGGGCGCCGCAGGAAACCTCGGCGGCGTAGCGCATCACCTTCACTTCGCCGGCGCTCTTGTACAGGCGCAGGTCGTGCAGCAGGTGGTCGAGGGCGACGAACTCGTTCGGCGGCTGCGCGCCCTGGCGGGCCTTGGAGCGGATCACGTTGATCCAGTCCATCAGCCGGCGGTCGAACTCGGGGTTGGCGCCCAGCGCGTAGTAGACGCGGTCGCGGCCCTCGATCAGGCCTGGGAGGATGTCGTCGATGTCGCCGATGGGGAAGGCGTCGTCGGCGCCGAAGTCCTTGATCGCGCCGTCCTGGCCGGCGCGCAGGCCGTCCCACAGCTCACGCTCGGGGTCGCGTTCGCGGCAGAACAGTACGTACTCACCGTGCTCGCGGCCGGGGATCAGCGCCATCACCGCTTCCGGCTCGGGGAAGCCGGTGAGGTACTGGAAGTCGCTGTCCTGGCGGTAGACGTGCTCGACGTCGCGGTTGCGGATGTACATCGGCGCCGCGGGCAGGATGGCGATGCTGTTGGGCTCCATCTGCGCCATCAGCGCCTTGCGCCGACGGGCGTATTCCGGTTTGGCGATACGGATCATGCAGCTACCTCAGTGCAGGGAGGGTTTGTCGGCCGGCGCCGGCACCTTGCCGAATTCGGAGAACAGCAGCAGCGGGGCGACCCGCAGGTATTCCTGGACTTCCATGTAGTCCGTCTCGCCGTCCTCGGACTCTTCCAGCTGGCCCTGGACCTGGGCGATGGCGGCGATGTCCTGGAGCACTTCGTCGGCCTCGTCGGACAGGCCGGCCTGGCGCAGCGCCAGGCCGAAACCGGCGAGGAAACCCTGGCACCACTGGCCCAGGGCCTGGGCGCGCTCGGCCAGCGGGGCGTCGTCGTTGGGCAGCATCAGCACCACGGCCATCTCGCCGGCGCTCAGGTCCTGCTGGACCATGCCCAGCAGGCCGCCCAGGGCCGCCTGCAGGCGCTCGCTGAGTTCGCCGCCGAGCAGTTCGGAGGCGGCCTGCAGCCACTCGCCCTGATCGAAGCCGGCGCCGGCGCAGACGCGCCCGAGCAGGTGGCCGTGCAGTTCCGCCGGGGAGATCGGCAGGGCCGCCTCGGCGAGCAGGTTGGCGAAAGCGGTGTAGGCGGAATTTACTGTGGACATGCGCGGGACCTGAATATCGACGCTAGGCGCCACCAGGCGCTATGCATAGAATGAGAGTGGCTATCCTAGCACCGCCGGGCGCGCTCAGACCATGCGACGGCATGTCGGGCAACCCCGTGCGGTGCCGTACCTTGTATAGTTTCCGGTCATCCCCTTGCCCAAGCGAGAGCCCATGGAAGACGCCGACCTGCAAACGCTGATCGCCAAATTCGACCTCCTGCTCCAGCGCCTGGAACAGCTCAAGGCGGAGAACCGGCTGCTGCGGGCCAACGAGAAAAGTTGGCGCGAAGAGCGCGCTCATCTGATCGAGAAGAACGAATTGGCGCGCCACAAGGTCGAAGCGATGATTTTGCGCCTGAAAGCCCTGGAGCAGGACTCATGAGCCAGACGAACACCCTGAACGTGCAGATTCTCGACAAGGAATACTGCATCACCTGCCCCGCCGAGGAGCGCGTCAACCTGGAAAGCGCCGCGCGCTACCTGGACAGCAAGATGCGCGAGATCCGCTCGAGCGGGAAGGTCATCGGCGCCGACCGCGTCGCCGTGATGGCCGCGCTGAACATCACCCACGACCTGCTGCACAAGCAGGAGCGCATGGACAACGAGCACAGCAGCACCCGCGAACGCGTGCGCGAACTGCTCGAGCGCGTGGACCGCGCTCTTACCACCGATCAGCCCGGGCGGGAAGACTGACCCCGGAGAAAACCCTGGGGTATACTGGCCACGCTCCCTGGTGTGTTGGCCAGTCGGTGATGTCCCTGAGCCGATAATCGCAACAACGGAGGTTGCCAGTTGGGCTGGTGTGCATGTCCGCACGACGGAAAGCCTTAAAGCCTACTGCAACCGCCACCTTGAACTTTCGGGTTCAAGGGCTAACCCGACAGCGGCATGTCCGGGGAGCTTTCCTCCTACCATGATCCACGCCCAAGACCTTTCCCGCGCCGCCCTGCGCCGTCTGCTGCGCCAGGCCCGCCGCAAGCTCAGCGCGCAACAGCAACGCCAGGCTGCCCGCGACCTGCAGCGCCGCATGGCGCAACACCCGCTGTTCCGCCGCGCCCGCCACATCGCCCTGTACCTGCCCGCCGACGGCGAGATCGACCCGCGCCCGCTGCTCGAGGCCGCGCAGAAACGCGGCAAGGCCACCTACCTGCCGGTGCTCAGCCGCTGGCCGCACACCCACATGACCTTCCAGCGCGTCGGCAACGGCGAGCGCTGGCGGAAAAACCGCTACGGCATCGCCGAGCCGCTGCCGGACCGCGGCCGCCAGCGCGAGCCCTGGGCGCTGGACCTGGTGCTGCTGCCGCTGGTGGGTTTCGACGAACGGGGTGGGCGCCTGGGGATGGGCAAGGGTTTCTACGACCGCACCCTGGCGTACCTGGGCAGGCGCAAAATCTGGCGCAAACCGACACTTTTGGGCCTGGCGCACGAATGCCAGAAGGTGGACAGGCTGGACCTGGCCAGCTGGGATGTGCCGCTGCAGGGCATCGTCAGCGACGCCGGCTGGTACGGCGCGCTCGCCTAGGCGCCGCGTTCCCTGCGGCGCCCGGCGGGGTGGATCAGGGCTGTTTGGTCACCTGGACCGGGACCTCGCCCTGGCGATCCCACAGGCTCTGGGTGTAACCGGTGGTGACAACGCCCAGGCCGAAAAGAATCACCAGCACCCACAACAGATCGGGCTTACGCTTCATCGATTGCCTCCCCCTTCCAGGCAAACTGTCAACGATGGCCGGCGGTGGTTTTTGGTCCGTCCGGCGCGTGCCAAGCTGAAAACGGCGGCATTCTCCGACAATGGAAAGCGTCTCGCAATTCCATGCCTGGTCCAGTCGTCGGAGTCAGTCGCTTCCCACAAAAACGGCGAAACTGGAGCAAGGATCATGCCGCACTGGCTGATGAAATCCGAACCCGACGAACTGTCGATCCATGACCTGCAGCGCCTGGGCAAGGCGCGCTGGGACGGCGTGCGCAACTACCAGGCGCGCAACTTCGTGCGCAGCATGCAGCCCGGCGACCTGTTCTTCTTCTACCACTCCAGCTGCCCGCAGCCAGGCGTGGCCGGCATCGCCCGCATCGATGGCGAGGCCTACCCCGATCCCACGGCGCTGGACCCGCAGAGCCCCTACCACGACGCCAAGGCCAGCGCCGAGAAGAACCCCTGGAGCGCGCGGGACGTGAGCTTCGTGGAGGCGTTCAGGGAAGTGCTGCCGCTGGCCACCATCCGCGCCGCCGCCGGGCTGGAGGAGCTGGCCCTGGTGCAGCGCGGCAGCCGTTTGTCGGTTATGCCGGTGAGCGAGGAGCAGTGGAAGATCATTCTTGGGTTGGCGCGACGCTAGGACGCAGGCCGGTCGTCGGGTGGGCGCCCAATTGGGCAGAGATGCTTTTCGTAGGAGCGAGCTTGCTCGCGAACGGTGTTTGCCGGTGACCGCTTGGTGTTCATCCCGAAGAGCGCCCTCTCCCTAACCCTCTCCCTGAAGGGAGAGGGGACCGTTCGGAGCGCTTGGGTATTCCTGAGTCAGCCGGCAGCACCAGCGGTTTCCGGCTGACACCATCACCTTTCTTGGCACGAACTAGCCCCCTCTCCCTTCAGGGAGAGGGCTGGGGAGAGGGTTGCGGAGTCCATCCAACACACCGAGCCCCCCAATTCACGAGCAAGCCCCCCACATCAAGCCATCTGCGAAATAGTCCTGCGGAACCGCCACAACGCCCCGCAGAAAAACGCCGCGCCGATACCAATGATCGCCAGCAGTTGCGGCCAGACGATGGCCAGCCCGGCGCCGCGGAACAGGATGGCCTGGGCCAGGCTGACGAAGTGCGTGGTCGGGGCGAACAGCATGATGTTCTGCACCAGCTCCGGCATGCTCTCGCGCGGCGTGGTGCCGCCGGAGAGGATCTGCAGCGGCATCAGGGTGAGGATCACCAGCAGCCCCAGCTGCGGCATCGAGCGCGCCACCGTGCCGAGGAAGATGCCCATCGAAGTGGTGGCGAACAGGTGCAGCGCCGCGCCCAGCAGGAACAGCGCCAGCGAGCCGCTGATCGGCACGTCCAGCCAGCCGCGCACCACCAGCTGCAGCGACAGCGCGGCCGCCGCCAGCACCACCACGCCCATCGACCAGACCTTGGCCAGCATGATCTCGAAGGCGGTCAGCGGCATCACCAGCAGGTGCTCGACGGTGCCGTGCTCGCGCTCACGGATCAGCGCCGCGCCGGTGAGGATGATCGACAGCATGGTGATCTGGTTGATCACCTCCATCACCGCGCCGAACCAGGCCTGGGTCAGGTTCGGGTTGAACTCCATGCGTACCGCCAGCTCCGCCGGCATGCCCGGCTCGCTGCGGTAGCGGCTGACGAACTCGCGCACCTCGGTGGCGACGATGTTCTGGATGTAGCCGGCGCCGGAGAAGGCCTGGGCGGTCTGGGTGGCGTCGACGTTGACCTGCACCGCCGGCTGGCGGCCGGCCAGCACGTCGCGCTGGAAGTCCGGCGGGATGTCCAGGGTGAAGGTGTACAGGCCGGTGTCCATGCCGCGGTCCATCTGCGCGTGGCCGATCATTTCCGGGGTGCGGAAGTACGGTGCCTGGAAGGCGTTGACGATGCGCGAGGAGAGCTGCGACTGGTCCTCGTCGACCACCGCGATGGGCGCGTGGTGCAGGGTTTCCGGCACGCCGGTGGCGGAGCTGTAGACGCCCAGGGTGAAGGCCCAGGCGATCAGGATCAGCATCGCGTAGTCGCGGCCGAGGCTGCGGAACTCCTTGATGCCCAGGTTGAAGATGTTCGCCAGTTTCTTCATCGCTCAATCCTCCTGCTTCTTCAACAGGAGCACGCTGAGCAGCGTCAGCACGCCGATGGCCGCCAGCAGCGGCAGGTAGTAGAGCCACAGGTCGCTCAGGCCCAGGGCCTTGGAGAAGGTGCCGCGGCTGATGATCAGGAAGTGCGAGGTCGGGTAGAGCTTGCCGATCAGCGCCGCCGCGCCCTCAAGCGAAGACACCGGGTGGATCAGCCCGGCGAACTGGATGGCCGGGATCATGGTGGCGATGGCGGTGCCGAACACCGCGGCGATCTGGCTCTTCATGAAGGTCGACAGCAGCAGGCCGAGGCCGGTGCTGGTGATCACGTACAGCAGCGCGCCTAGGCTCAGCGCCAGCAGGCTGCCCTTGAGCGGCACCTGGAACAGCAGCACCGCCATGGCCAGCATCAGCACGAAGTTGACCATGCCCATGCCGATGTAGGGCAGCTGCTTGCCGAGCAGGAATTCCAAGCGCGTCACCGGAGTGACGTAGAGGTTGGTGATCGAACCCAGTTCCTTCTCGCGCACCACGCCCAGGGCGGTGAGCATCGCCGGAATCATGATCAGCAGCAGCGGGATCACCGCCGGGACCATGGCCTTGAGGCTCTCCACGTCGGGGTTGTAGCGGTAGCGCACCTCGGTGCTGGCCGCCGCGCTGGCCTCGGCGTTGCCGCTCTGCCGGGCCAGCTCGGCCAGGTAGCTGCCGTGCAGGCCCTGCACGTAGCCCTGCACGGTGTTGGCGCGGGTGGGCATGGCGCCGTCGATCCACACGCCGATAGCCGGGTCGTCGCCGCGCTTGAGGTCGCGGCCGAAGTGCGGCGGGATCTCCAGCGCCAGGCTCAGCTCGCCGCTGCGCAGGCGCCGGTCGAGGTCGTCGGGGTCGCGGATCGCCGGGTGCTCGACGAAGTAGCGCGAGCCGGCGATGTTCAGCGCGTAGGCCTGGCTGGTGGTGGTCTGGTCGCGGTCGAGCACGGCGTAGGACAGGTCCTCGACGTCCATGTTGATGCCGTAGCCGATGATGAACATCAGCAGCGCCGTGCCCAACAGCGCCAGGGTCAGGCGGATGGGGTCGCGGCGCAGTTCCATGGATTCGCGCCGCGCATAGCTGAACAGGCGCAGCGGGCTGAAGCGCTGGCGCTGCGGCTTGTGCGGCGCCTGTTCGTCGACGGTGCTGGCCGGCGCCTGCGGCTCGGGCGGCGGCGCGGCGCTGCCGGCGGCCTCCTCCAGGTAGGCGATGAAGGTCGCCTCCAGGGTCGGCAGGCCGCGCTTGTCGATCAGGCCCTGCGGGGTGTCGCTGTCCAGCACCTTGCCGGCGTGCATCAGCGAGATGCGGTCGCAGCGCTGGGCCTCGTTCATGAAGTGGGTGGAGATGAAGATGGTCACCCCGTCGCGCCGCGACAGCTCGACCATCAGCTGCCAGAAGCCGTCGCGGGCCACCGGGTCGACGCCCGAGGTGGGCTCGTCGAGGATGAGGATTTCCGGCTTGTGGATCACCGCCACGGCCAGCGACAGGCGCTGGCGGATGCCCAGCGGCAGGCTGTCGGGCAACTCGTCGCGGACCTTGCCGAGGTCGAAGCGCGCGAGCATCTCCTCCACCCGCGGGCCTATCTGCTCGCTCGGCAGGTGGAACAGCTTGGCGTGCAGTTCCAGGTTCTGCAGCACCGTCAGCTCGGCATACAGCGAGAAGGCCTGGGACATGTAGCCCACCCGGCGGCGGGTGGCCATGTCCTTGGCGTTCACTGGCTGGCCGAACAGCGCGCAACTGCCCTCGCTGGCCGGCAGCAGGCCGGTGAGCATCTTCATGGTGGTGGACTTGCCGCAGCCGTTGGAGCCGAGGAAGCCGAAGATTTCCCCGCGCTCGATGCGGAAGCTGACGTGGTCCACCGCGACGAAGTCGCCGAAGCGGCAGGTCAGCCCCTCGGCCTCGATGGCGATCTGCGGCGCGCCCTCGCTGTGCTGGCGCGGCGGGATCACCAGTTCATGGTGGCCGGCGCGCTTGCGCTCGGGCAACAGCGCGACGAAGGCCGCTTCCAGGCTTTGCGTGCCGGTGTGCTCGCGCAGCTCGGCCGGGGTGCCGGTGGCCAGCACCTTGCCCTCGTCCATCGCCACCAGGGTGTCGAAGCGCTCGGCCTCCTCCATGTAGGCGGTGGCCACCAGCACGCTCATGCCCTGGCGGCCGGCGCGGATGCGCCCGATCAGTTCCCAGAACTGGTTGCGCGACAGCGGGTCGACGCCGGTGGTGGGCTCGTCGAGGATCAGCAGGTCGGGGTCGTGGATCAGCGCGCAGCACAGCCCGAGCTTCTGCTTCATTCCGCCGGAGAGCTTGCCCGCCGGGCGCTCGGCGAAGGGCGCAAGGCCGGTGCTGTGCAGCAGGTCGGCGATGCGCCGCTCGCGCTCGGCCTTGTCGTGGCCGAACAGGCGGCCGAAGAAGTCGACGTTCTCGAACACCGAGAGCGTCGGGTAGAGGTTCTTGCCCAGGCCCTGGGGCATGTAGGCGATGCGCGGGCACACCGCGCGGCGGTGGCGGGCGTCGCGCATGTCGCCGCCGAGCACGTGCACCTGGCCGTCCTGCAGCTTGCGCGCGCCGGCGATCAGCGCCAGCAGGCTGGATTTGCCGACGCCGTCCGGGCCGATCAGGCCGACCATACGGTTGGCCGGGATGTCCAGCGTCACGTCGTCCACCGCGCGGGTCTGCCCGTAGCGCAGCGACACGCCGGCCAGGCTGGCCACCGCGGTGTGCGGGGCGCTCATTGCGGAACCTTGATCTGCAGGTTGTCCGGCCATTGCGCCTCAGGGTCCAGGCGCAGGTAGGCCATGCCGGGCACGCCGGTCTTCACGTAGGTGATGTATTTCTCCAGCAGCGCCGGGTCCAGGCGCGCCTTGACGCGGAACATCAGCTTCTCGCGCTCGTTGGCGGTTTCCACGGTCTTGGGCGTGAACTGGGCGACGCTGGCGACGTAGGAGACCTTGGCCGGGATCACGTACTGCGGCACCGCGTCTATCACCAGGTGCACTTCCTGGCCAAGCTCCACGCGGCCGGCCTGGGCCGAGGGCAGGAAGAAGGTCATGTAGACGTCGGTCAGGTCGACCATGTTGAGCAGCTTGCCGCCGGCGGCCAGCACCTCGCCGGGCTGCGCCACGCGGTACTGCACGCGGCCATCGCGGGGGGCGCGCAGCAGGCTGTCGTCGATGTCGGCCTGCAGCCGGGCGACGCTGGCGGTGGCCGCCTCGATGGCCGATTGCGCCTCGATCACCTGGGAACGCCCGGCCTCGATGGCGGCCTGGGCCGAGATCACCTGGGAACGCGCGGCGGACAGCGCGGCCTGGGCGCTCTGCAGCACGGCGCGGTCGTCGTCCAATTGCTGTTGCGGCAGGGCGTTGCGCCTGACCAGTTGTTCGGTGCGGGTGAAGCGCTTCTGCGCGGCGGTGAGTTCGGCCTGGCGCTGGGCCACCACTGCCTCGGCGGTGCTCTTCTCGCTGTTGCGCTGGGTCACCACGGATTCGGCGGTGAGCTTGGCGTTCTGCGCCCGGCGCACCTCGGCCTGGGCCTGGGCCAGCTGCGCTTCCAGCACCTGGGTGTCCATGCGCGCGACCACTTCGCCGGTCTTGACGAAGTCGCCCTCGTCCACCTTGATCTCGGCCACGCGGCCGGGCAGCTTGGTGGCCACGTCCACCTCGGTGGCCTCGATGCGCCCGTTGCCGCTGGCGAAGCCTTCGCCCAGGCCGTTGGGCTTGAGCGTCTGCCAGGCCAGCGCGGCGACCACGGCGCAGGCCGCGAGCACGCCGCCGCGGAACAGCCAGCGTTTCGAATTTCCCTTCATCGTACCCCCTGGTCAACGCTCATCAGAGCGATCTTGTAGGGATCTTCAGCGAAGGGAGGGGAAAAGGCCTTGATACAGGTCAGAGCCGCCCGAAAAGACCTGGATAGCGGGCGAAAACGCGCGAAACCTGTGCCTTGTCAGGGCTGCACGATCAGGTTGTTGAACAGCAGATCGTCCACCAGCGGCTTCCCTTCCTCTTCTTTGAGGACCGTCTGTACCTGCTTGAGCGCCTCCTGGCGCAGTTTCTCCTTGGCCTCGACGCTGCCGAGGCTCTCGTCGGTCTGCTGGGCGAACAGCATGATCAGCTGGTTGCGGATCAGCGGCTCGTGGTGCTCGACCTTCTCCTCGGCCTCCTTGCCGGTGACCTTCAGGGCGATGTCGGCCTTGTAGTACTTCAGTTTCGGGCCGCTGCCGTAGTTGCCCACCAGGGCCGGGGTGAGGTCGACGAACAGCGGTTTGTTGGCGTCTTCCGGCTTGGCCTCCTCGGAAGCCATCAGGGGGCTGAGGAACAGGGCCAGCGACAGGGCGATCAGGGCTTTCAAGGCGACTTCTCCATGCACGATGCCGGCAAGCATAGCCATACCGGGCGCGCGGCCCAAGCCCGGCGGTTATGCACGGGCATAAGCCGGGACCATACTGATTTGCCCCCCGCCCCGCCACTCCTACACTGCCGGGCATTACACGAAAGGAGTACCTCCGATGAAAGCCTTGCTGTGCAAAGCCTTCGGCCCCGCCGAAACCCTGGTGCTGGAAGAAGTCGCCAGCCCCACGCCTGCGAAGAACGAAGTGCTGCTGGACGTCCACGCCGCCGGAGTGAACTTCCCCGACACCCTGATCATCGAGGGCAAGTACCAGTTCAAGCCGCCCTTCCCCTTCGCCCCGGGCGGCGAGGCCGCCGGCGTGGTCGCGGCGGTGGGCGAGAAGGTTTCCCACGTGAAGCCCGGCGACCGCGTCATCGCCCTGACCGGCTGGGGCAGCTTCGCCGAGCAGGTGGCGGTGGGCGCCTACAACGTGCTGCCGATCCCGGCGGGCATGGACTTCACCACCGCCGCCGCCTTCGGCATGACCTACGGAACCTCGATGCACGCGCTGAAGCAGCGCGGCAACCTGCAGCCGGGCGAAACCCTGCTGGTGCTCGGCGCCTCCGGCGGCGTCGGCCTGGCGGCGGTGGAAATCGGCAAGGCCATGGGCGCTAAAGTGATAGCCGCGGCCAGCAGCGACGCCAAGCTGGAAGTGGCCAAGGCCGCCGGCGCCGACGTGCTGCTCAACTACAGCGAAGGCAGCCTGAAGGACAAGCTCAAGGAAATCACCGGCGGCCAGGGCGTGGACGTGATCTACGACCCGGTGGGCGGCGAGCTGTTCGAGGAAGCCTTCCGCAGCATCGCCTGGAACGGCCGCCTGCTGGTGGTGGGCTTCGCCAGCGGCACCATCCCGTCGCTGCCGGCCAACCTGCCGCTGCTCAAGGGCGCCTCGCTGGTGGGCGTGTTCTGGGGCGCCTTCGCCCAGCGCCAGCCGCAGGACAATGCGGCGAACTTCCAGCAGTTGTTCCAGTGGTTTGCCGAGGGCAAGTTGAAGCCGCTGGTTTCGCAGACCTATCCGTTGGAGAAGGCTGGGGAAGCGATCGATCACCTGGGGCAGCGGCGGGCTGTTGGGAAGGTGGTGGTGCAGGTGCGCGCCTGATGTGATGGTGTTTGGGGGAGAGTCCGCTCCCTCTCCCTAACCCTCTCCCTGAAGGGAGAGGGGACCGTTCGGTGTGAAGTGTGATATCGGCGCTCGCCGGCCACGCCGGTGTTGCTGGATGGCACGAAAACCATCGACGGCACGGATAGCCCCCTCTCCCTGAAGGGAGAGGGGACCGTTGGGCAGAGGCGGGTGTTTTGGAGTTAGCCGGTTAGCCCGGCAGGTTCCGGCTGAAACCATCACGTCTCTCGGCACGGACTAGCCCCCTCTCCCTTCAGGGAGAGGGCTGGGGAGAGGGTTGCGGAGTCCATCCAATACACCGAGCTCACCGGCGAGCACTGTTCGCGAGCAAGAACTAGGCGTCCCCCTCGCTCCTACGAAAAGCCGTTATCGCGCCGGGATCATCGGCGGATAACCGCGAACGGTTATCCGCCCTACGTTCAGGCGTACAACTGCTTGAAGCGCTCGCGCAGCTGGTTCTTCTGCACCTTGCCCATCACGTTGCGCGGCAGCGCGTCCACGAACACCACCCGCTTGGGCTGTTTGTAGCGCGCCAGGTGGCCATCCAGGCCGGCCAGGATGTCCGCCTCGCTCGGCGCCTCGCCCGGTTTGGCCACCACCACCGCCGTCACGCCTTCGCCGAAGTCGCGGTGCGGCACGCCGATCACCGCCGATTCAGCCACGCCCGGCAGGGTGTCGATGAGTTGTTCCAGCTCCTTCGGGTACACGTTGTAGCCGCCGCTGATGATCATGTCCTTGCTGCGGCCGACGATCTGCACGTAGCCCTTGTCGTCGATGAAGCCGATGTCGCCGGTCATGAAGAAGCCGTCCGCGCGCAGTTCCTCGGCAGTCTTCTCGGGCATGCGCCAGTAGCCGCGGAACACGTTGGGGCCACGCACTTCGATCATCCCCGGCTCGCCCTGCGGCAGCAGCTTCGCCTCTTTCTCGCCCGGATCGGTGATGCGCAGTTCCACGCCCGGCAGCGGGAAGCCGACGGTGCCGGCGATGCGTTCGCCATTCAGCGGGTTGGAGGTGTTCATGCCGGTCTCGGTCATGCCGTAGCGTTCCAGGATCGCCACCCCGGTGCGTTCGCGGAAGGCCTTGTGCGTCTCGGCGGTGAGCGGCGCCGAGCCGGAGACGAACAGGCGCATGTGCGCCACCGCTTCGCGGGTCAGCCCCGGCTGGTCGAGCAGGCGAGTGTAGAAGGTCGGCACCCCCATCAGCAGGTTCACCCGGGGCAGCAGGCGCAGCACTTCGGCGGCGTCGAACTTGTCCACGTACAGCAGCGAGCCACCGGCCATCAGCAGGCTGTTGATGGCCACGAACAGGCCGTGGATGTGGAAGATCGGCAGCGCGTGCAGCAGCCAGTCCTCGCCGGTGATGGCCCAGGCTTCGACCAGCGCGCGGGCGTTGGAGACCAGGTTGCCGTGGCTGATCATGGCTCCCTTGGAACGCCCGGTGGTGCCGGAGGTGTAGAGGATGGCGGCGAGGTCGTCGGCGCTGCGTTCGACGTCCGCGAAGCGCCCCGGCTTGCCTTCCACATGGGGCATCAGGCTGCCTTCGCAGCGCTGGCCGAGGCTCGCCACGCGGGCCACGCCGCATTGCTGCGCCAGCGCCCCGGCCTGCTCCTCGAAGGCCGGGGTGCAGACGAACAGCGACGGCTCGGCGTCGCCGAGGAAATAGCTCAGTTCGTCGCTGGTGTAGCCGCTGTTCAGCGGCAGGTAGACCGCGCCGGCGCGCAGGGTGCCGAGGTAGAGCATGACCGCCTCGGGGCTCTTGTCCACCTGCACGGCGACGCGGTCGCCCGGCTGCACGCCGAGCTCCACCAGGGCGTGGGCGAACTGCGCGCTGCTGCGCAGCATTCCGGCGTAGCTGTAGCCGCCACCGTCCGGGGTGCGGAGGAAGGGTTTGTTCAGGTCTTCGGGCAGGTGCTCGCCGACGGCGGCGAAAAGGCTCTGGTTCATGGCGGTTCCTAGCGGCGTGGCTTGGCCGGTGGGGCGAGATGTCGCTTGACCTCGTTGGCGGCGATCACCGTGCCCTGGTTGGCGTAGGCTTCGTGGTTTTTCTCGATCTGACGCAATTCGTAGCGGTAGTTGACCATCAGCCCGGCGGCCTGGCGCAGGCCGCCGGCGGAGAGGTCGCCGCGCCAGTTCAGGCGTTCCAGGCGGGCGCCGTTGCCCAGGTGGAAGCGCGCCACCGGGTCCAGCGGCTGACCCTGGGCGTTCTTCGCCTGCAGGAAGTATTCGGCGGCCAGCGCCAGCAGCGGCTGCTCCAGGCGCGGCGGTGGCGGCGCGTCGGGCTTGAGCGCCTTCAGGCATTCGGCGACCTCGGGGCGCTCGGCCTGGCTGTCGAGCCAGCGGCGCAAGCCAGGCACCGGCGAGAGGGTGACGTACTGCTTGAGGCCCGGCACTTCGCGGGCCAGTTCCTCCACCACCTGCTTGATCAGGAAGTTGCCGAAGGAGATGCCGCGCAGGCCCTCCTGGCAGTTGCTGATGGAGTAGAACACCGCGGTGTCCGGGGCTTCGGCGGTCTCGCCGTGGGCTTCGAGGATTTCCGCGATGGCGGCGGGCATCTGGCGGGTCAGCGCCACCTCGACGAAGATCAGCGGCTCCTCCGGCAAGGCCGGGTGGAAGAACGCGAAGCAGCGGCGGTCGGCCGGTTGCAGGCGGCTGCGCAGGTCGTCCCAGTCCTTGATGGCGTGCACCGCCTCGTAGCGGATGATCTTTTCCAGGATCGCCGCCGGCGTCGACCAGTCGATGCGCCGCAGCACCAGGAAGCCGCGGTTGAACCAGGAGGCCAGCAGGTGCTGCAGGTCATGGTCCACCGCGGCCAGTTGCGGCCGCTCCTTGAGCTCCTGCAGCAGCCGGCGGCGCATGGCGATCAGCTCGGCGGTGCCGCCGGGGGCCTGGTTGAGGCGGCGGAACAGCTCCTGGCGCGGCGGCTCGCAGGCTTCGAACAGCGCGGTGACCTGCTCGGCGCCGGGGTTCTCCAGGTAGCGCCGGCAGGCTTCGGCCAGGGCTTCGCGGGGCGGCGCGAAGTCGTCCAGCAGGTTGTCGAAGAAGGCTTTCTGCTGCTCCGCCGGGCAGTCGCGGTAGGCGCACAGCACCTGGCGCGCCAGGGCCACGCCGGAAGCCTCGCCGTGGCCGGAGAGCAGCCGGCGGCTGGCCTCCACCAGCGAGGCGGCGCTGATCGGCGCCGGCTCGCGGGATTCCAGCAGCTGGCGGCCGCGTTCGCTGATGCTCTGCAGCAGTTCCTGGAAGAAGCTGACGTTCATCGAACCTCCTTCTGCGGCGCGCCTCACTGCGCCAGCAGCGGCGGCGGGCAGCGCCGGTACCATTGGGTGGCCTGCTCGTAGGCATGGGCCAGTTGCAGCACGGCCATGTCGGCCTGGTGCCGGCCGATGATCTGCAGGCCCATGGGCAGGCCCTGTTCATTGAAGCCTACCGGCACGTTGGCGACAGGGCAGCCGGACAGGGTGGCGGGGATCACCACTTCCATCCAGCGGTGGTAGGTATCCATGGCGCGGCCGGCGACTTCCTTCGGCCAGTGCAGGTTCTTGTCGAAGGGGAACACCTGGGCGCTGGGCAGCAGCAGGTAGTCGTAGCGCTCGAACAGGCGCTGGATGGCGCGGTACCAGTCGCTGCGCGCCACCGTGGCCTGGTACACGTCCATGGCCGACAGGCGCAGGCCGTTCTCCACTTCCCAGTGCGCTTCCGGCTTGAGCAGTTCGCGCTTGGCCGGGTCGGCGTAGGCGGCACCGAGGGAGCCGGCGACGAACCAGTGGCGCAGGGTGCGCCAGCAGTCCCACAGGCGTTCGGCGGAGAAGCCCAGCTCGCAGGATTCGACCTCGCAGCCGATGGCCTGGAAGTCGGCGAACGAACGCTGGCACAGCTCCAGCACGCCGCGCTCCATGGCCAGGTGGCCGCCGAGGTCGCCCAGCCAGCCCAGGCGCGCGCCCTTGAAGTCGCGCTCCAGCGGGCCGGCGAAGGCCTTGCCGGATTCGGCGATGGACAGCGGCGCGCGGGCGTCGGCGCCGGCCTGCACCGACAGCAGCAGGGCCACGTCGCGCACGCTGCGGCCCATGGGGCCTTCGTAGCCGAGCTGGTCGAAGAACAGGTCGGCGGCGTCGTCGAAGGGCACGCGGCCCTGGGACGGGCGGAAGCCGACGATGTTGTTGAACGCCGCCGGGTTGCGCAGCGAGCCCATCATGTCGCTGCCGTCGGCCACCGGCACCAGTTGCAGGGCCAGGGCCGCCGCGGCGCCGCCGCTGCTGCCGCCGGCGGTGCGGCTGGGGTCGTAGGCGCAGCCGGTGGCGCCGAACAGCGGGTTGTAGCTCTGCGAGCCGAGGCCGAATTCCGGGGTGTTGCTCTTGCCGATGAGGATGGCGCCGGCGGCGCGGATGCGCTCGACCATGATGCCGTCGCGCTCGGGCAGGTAGTCGCGGTACAGCGGCGAACCCAGGGTGGTGCGGATGCCCTTGGTCAGCGACAGGTCCTTGATGGCGTGGGGCAGGCCGTGCATCCAGCCGCGGTATTCGCCGCGGGCCAGCTCGGCGTCGCGCTGGTCGGCCTGGGCCAGCAGCGCCTCGGCCGGTTGCAGGCTGACCAGGGCGTTGACCGCCGGGTTGAAGCGCTCGATGTGCGCCAGGTAGTCGCCCATCACCTCGCGGCAGGAGACCTGGCGCAGGCGGATGAGCTGCGCCAGTTCGTGGGCCTGGAGCTGGACGAGGGGGCTGATATTCGGGTTCTGGCTCATGTGACGCGGCCTTTCTCTGGTTTCCCGCGTTCGCGGGAATGACGGAACAGTTCAGGGGATATGGCTTTCGACGGGGTGAGCGAAGCCACGGCGCCTCGCGGCGCCCTGCCCCACCCCGTCACCCCCGCGAACGCGGGGGCCCAGCGCCTTCGGTCAGCGCATCAGGTTGGTCCACAGCCGGTCGGCCAGGCGGATGGCGCCCTCGCCGCAGGTCTTGCTGAAGACCACCTTGGTGCCCTCGGGGATGTGCAGCTCCGGCGCATCCTTCAGGCTCGGGTCGAGGAAGGCGTCGGTGCCCTTGATCGGGCTCTGGTGCTTGAGGAAGTTCTGGGTGATCGCCGAGTTCTCCGGCTGGCTCATGAAGGCGATGAACTGGCGGGCGGCGTCAGGATTCTTGCTGCCCTTGGGGATCACCAGGTTGTCCACCCAGGCCATCACGCCTTCCTTGGGGTAGAGGTACTTCAGGCTCGGCTTCATCTCCCGGGCGCGCAGCGACGAGCCGCCCCAGAACAGCGACATGGAGGTCTCGCCGGAAGCGAGGTTCTCGCGCACCGAGCCGGCCTTGGAGCTGTACGTCTTGACGAAGGGCTTCTGCGCCTTGAGCAGGTTCAGCACCTGCTGCACCTGTTTCGGGTCCTCGCTGCACAGCGGCACGCCCAGGTACAGGCTGGCGGTGTCCATCACCTCGTTGACCGAGTCGAGCATGTTGATCTTGCCCTGCAGCTCCTGCGGCGGCTGGAACAGCAGCGCGTAGCTGTCGGCCGGGCCCTTGTAGGTGGCGGTGTCGTAGACCACGCTGGTGGTGCCCCAGATAAAGGGCACCGAGTAGCCGCCTTCCGGGTCCCAGGTGGGCTTGCGCAGGTTGTCCTCGATGTTCGCGTAGTACGGCTGCTTGATCGGATCGAAGCGCTCCAGCAGGTTCTCGTGGACCAGGATGGGCACGAACTGGTGCGAAGGGATGGCCACGTCGTAGCCGCTGCCGCCCTGCTTGAGCTTGGCCAGCAGGGTCTCGTTGGAATCATAGGAATCCACCGTGACCTTGATGCCGGTCTGCTTCTCGAACTTCTCCAGGATCTGCGGCGAGAAGTAGCCGCTCCAGCTGATGACGTTGACCTGTCCGGCGGCGTGGGCCGCGCCGGCCAGGCTCAGCGACAGGGTGGCGGCGATGACTGCGATCGACTTGCTCATGTTGACTCCCGGTTGTGGCGTGGCGCTCAGGCTTTGGCTTTGCCGAGCAGGAAGGAAAGGCTGACGAAGAACACGGAAACCCCGAGGATCAGCGTCGACACCGCGTTGACGTCGGGCGTGACGCCCATCCGCAGCAGGCCGAAGATGAAGATCGGCAAGGTGGTGGTGCCGGCCTGGGAGACCATCATCGAGATCACGAAGTTATCCAGCGAGACGATGAAGGCCAGCATCAGCCCGGAGAAGATCCCCGGCATCAGCAGCGGCAGGGTGACCTTGCGGAAGGTCCGCCAGGGCCCGGCGTAGAGGTCGGCGGCGGCCTGCTCCAGGGACAGGTCCATGTCCTCCAGGCGGGCGCGGATCGGCAGGTAGGCGAAGGGAATGCAGAACACCGTGTGGGCGATGATCAGGTTGCCATAGCCCAGCGACACGCCGAGGCTGGAGAACAGCGCCAGGGTGGCCACGCCGACGACGATCTCCGGCAGCACCAGCGGCAGCATGATGGCGCCCATGGACAGGCGCATGCCCTTGAACTTCGCCCCGCGCGAGGTGCCCAGCGCGGCCAGGGTGGCGATGGCAGTGGCGATGGCAGTGGCGATCATGCTGGCGCACACGGCGATCAGCAGGCTGTTACCGGCCGCGCTGCGCAGCGCCTGGTTGGCGAAGGCGGCGCGGTACCAGTCGAGGCTGAAGCCGGTCCACACGGTGGCGGACTGGTTGGCGTTGAACGAGTAGACCACCAGCACCACGATGGGCGCGTACAGGTAGAGGTAGAACAGCAGGCTGAAGCCGCCGAAGCCGGGGAAGTCCTGCACGCCGAGACGGCGCTTGCGCAACAGACTCGGCATCACACACCTCCCTGGGCGACGCGCAGGCGCTCGGCGCGCATCGCGTAGAAGGTCAGGGCGAGCATCACCGCCGCCATCAGCACCAGCGACAGGGCGGCGCCGAAGGGCCAGTTACGCGAGTCGGCGAACTGCCGGAAGATCAGGTTGCCGAGCATCATCTTGGTGCCGCCGCCGAGCAGCTCGGGGGCGATCATCGCGCCCAGGCAGGGCACGAAGGTGAGGATGGCGCCGGCCAGGATGCCCGGCCGGGCGATCGGCAGCACCACCTTGCGCAGGGTGCGCAGGCGCCCGGCGTAGAGGTCCTGGGCGGCTTCCAGCAGACGCATGTCCATCTTCTCCAGGGTCGAGTAGATCGGCAGCACCACGAAGGGCGCGTAGGTGTAGACCAGGCCCAGCAGCACCGCGCCGTCGTTGTACAGCAGCGGCAGCGGCTGGTGGATCAGGCCCAGGCCCATGAGGCCGTTGTTGATCACCCCGGTGCCGCGCAGCAGCAGGATCCAGGCGTAGGTGCGGATCAGCAGGTTGGCCCAGAACGGCACGGTGATCAGGAAGATCAGCAGGCCGTGCCGCCGCGCCGGCTGCATGGCCAGCCAGACCGCCACCGGGAAGCCCACCAGCAGGGTGATCACGGTGGTGGCCGTGGCGATGCCCAGCGAGCGCAGGGCGATGACCAGGTAGGAGTCGGCGAAGGCCAGGCTGTCGTCCAGCTGGCGCTCGAACAGCAGCGAGACGTAGGCGTCGCTGCTGAACACGTGGTTGACGCCGCCATAGGGGTTGGCCTGCATCAGCGAGTAGGCGGCGACGATGAGGATCGGCACCACCAGGAACAGGCCGATCGCCAGCAGCGCCGGCGACACGCCGAGTAGGCCGGCCAGGGCCCGGCGCCGCTCCAGGGCGTTGCCGGGGCGTACGGTGAGAGTGGTCATGGCGGGTTCCTCAGTCCAGCAGCACGCTGGCGCTGTCGCGGTCGAACTGCAGGCCCAGGCGCTCGCCGGCGGCGAAGCGCTGGCTCTGCCCGGCGCTGTTGGGCGTGCGCACGCGCAGGCGGGTGCCGTCGGCGAGCTGCACCTGGTACTGCAGGTCGGTGCCCAGGTAGACCTGTTCGACCAGGGTGCAGGGCGTGGCGTCCGGGGTGTCGGCGCCGACCAGGCGCAGGCGCTCGGGGCGGATCGACAGGGTCACCTCGGCACCTTCGCGCAGGCCCTCGCGGCCCGCCGCGCGCAGCGTCTGGCCGCCGGGGATGCGGAACAGCGCCTGCTCCCCGGCCAGCTCGGCGACCTGCGCCGGGAGGAAGTTGGTCTCGCCGATGAAGTCGGCGACGAAGCGGTTGCGCGGCTGCTCGTAGATGTCCGTCGGCCGGCCGACCTGCTGCACCTCGCCGTTGGCCAGCACGGCGATGCGGTCGGACATGGTCAGGGCTTCTTCCTGGTCATGGGTGACGAAGATGAAGGTGATCCCGGTCTTGGCCTGGATCGTCTTGAGCTCCTCGCGCATGGCCTGGCGCAGCTTCAGGTCCAGGGCCGAGAGCGGCTCGTCGAGCAGCAGCACCTTGGGGTGCGGGGCCAGCGCGCGGGCCAGGGCCACGCGTTGCTGCTGGCCGCCGGAGAGCTGCGTCGGGCGGCGCTCGGCGAAGCGTTCCATCTGCACCAGGGCGAGCATCTCGCGCACCCGCTCGGCGACGGCCGCCTTGCCCAGGCGCTGGCCCATGGGGTGCGACTCCAGGCCGAAGGCCAGGTTCTGCGCAATGGTCATGTGCGGGAACAGCGCGTAGTGCTGGAACACGGTGTTGACCGGGCGATCGTAGGGCGCGCGGTCGGCGATGTTCTCGCCGTAGAGGAGGATTTCCCCGGCGGTGGGGAACTCGAAGCCGGCGATCATCCGCAGCAGGGTGGTCTTGCCGCAGCCGGAGGGCCCGAGCAGGGTGAAGAATTCGTTGTCGCGGATGTCCAGGTCGACGCTCTTCAGCGCCACCGGGCCGCTGTCGGGGTCGCCGTAGACCTTGCGCACCGAACGGATGGAGACGGCGGCCGTCTGCAGGCTGTGCAGGGCACTCATGGATGTACCTCCGGTTCCCTCCCCCGCTGGCGCGGTGCGCGCGGAGGCTTGTATTTGTTGTGGCAGGAATGGGGAAAGCGCTGCAGCGTGTGCCGGTGACCGGCTGGTTTTGTGGTGAGGCTGCTGGGGCCGAGTGTGGCCAGATTGCGGTTGAGCAAAAAGCTCAATTTTCTTACATTCGATATTAAATAATTTAACAACGCACGAGGCCCACCCTCATGTCACTCCCCCGCTTGCCGCCGCTCAACGCCGTGCGCGCCTTCGAAGCGGCCGCGCGCCTGGGCAGCTACGTCGCCGCCTCCAGGGCGCTGCACGTCACCCAGCCGGCCATCGGCCGCCACGTGCGCCTGCTGGAGGACTGGCTGGGCGTGCAGCTGCTGGAACGCACGCCGCGCGGCGTCAGCCTGACGCCGGCCGGGCAGCGCTACTACGCGAAGATATCCACGGCCCTGCAGCAGATCGCCGAGGCCAGCCTCGAACTGGTACCCGGCGGCTCGGCGCGCTGGCTGAAGATCCTGGTGGTGCCGGCCTTCGCCAAGCGCTGGCTGATGCCGCACCTGGAAACCCTGCGCCAGCAGCGCCCGGGGCTGAAGGTGGCGATCGAGCCGAACCCGACCTTCACCGAGGTGGACGGCAACAGCGCCGACCTGGGCATCGCCTACGGCATGCCCGGGCAGTACCCGCAGAGCCAGGCCACGCTGCTGCACCCGCAGGTATTCCCGGTGTGCTCGCCGGCCTACCTGGCGGCCCACGGCCCGCTGGACAGCGCCGAGGAGCTGGTGCGCCACGAGCTGATCCACGTCCACGACGGCGAATGGTGGAACGCCTGGTTCGCCGCCAATCAACTGGACATCCGCGTCAGCCCCGACGTGCTCTACGTCAGCAACGACCACGCGCTGTCCATGGCCGAGGCCGGCGCCGGCATCGCCCTGGCCAACGACGTGCTGGTGCGCAAGGAGCTGGAATCCGGCGCGCTGGTGCGGCCGCTTCCCAATCAGGTGCGCCTGGAGAGCTACCAACTGCTGATCCCGCCGGGGCCGAGCAGCGCCGATATCGAGTGGTTCGGCGATTGGCTGGCGCAAACCCTGGCCGCGGAGTTTCCGTTGGCGTTGCCGTAGGTTGGGTTGAACGAAGCGATACCGGAGCAACCGTCTTGCCGACTGCGCCGGGGCGCTCTTCGTAGGATGGGTTGAGCCTGCGAAACCCATGCTGCCGTGGCGATGGGTATCGCTTCGCTCAACGCCATCCTACGACGGTATTTCCCTGAGGACCGCGCCGAGGTGTTTTTGTAGGAGCGGAGCTTCTCCGCGATAGCCATAACCACCGGCGCGATTCGCGGATGAGATCCGCTCCTACGGGTTGCCCCAGCACCGTGCCCCCTGTAGGAGCGCGCCCTGCGCGCGAATCGCGGGCAGGGCCCGCTTGCCTTAATCCCGTGGCGCGTAGGCGAAGACGTCGGCGCGCATCTGGTGGGCGTCCATGCCGGCGGCCACCAGGGCGTCGAGGGTGGCGTAGACCATCGCCGGCGAGCCGCTGGCGTAAACGGTCAGGCTGCCCAGGTCGGGGAAGTCCTCGCACACCGCCTCGTGCAGCAGGCCGCAGCGGCCCTGCCAGCCGCACAGGTCGCTGACCACCTTGTGCAGGTGCAGGTTGGCCAGGCCCTTCCATTCGTCCCAGTGCGGCAGCGCGTAGAAGTCCTCGGGCCGGCGCACGCCCCAGTACAGGTGCACCGGGTGGGCGAAGCCCTGGGCGCGGCAGTGCTCGATCAGGCTGTGCATCTGCGCCATGCCGGTGCCGGCGGCGATCAGCACCAGCGGGCCTTCGGGCAGCTCGGCCAGGTGGGCGTCGCCGAAGGGCAGCTGCACGCGGGCGATACGCTCGCGCTGCAGTTGCCCGAGCAGTTCGATGGCGCTGTTCTCCCGCGCCAGGATGTGCAGCTCCAGGTCGCGCCCCTCGTGGGGCGCCGAGGCCAGGGAGAAGGCCGAGTCGTTGCCGTCCTCGCGCTCGATCAGCAGGTATTGCCCGGCGTGGTAGCGCGGCGGCTTGCCGGCCGGGGCGCGCAGGCGCACGCGCCAGACGTCGCCGCCCACCGCTTCGCACAGCGTCAATTGGCAGGCCAGCTTGCGCAGCGGCAGTTCGCCCGGGGCGAGCACGCCGTCCCAGTGCAGCACGCAGTCTTCCAGCGGTTCGGCCAGGCAGGTGAAGAGTTCGCCATGGTCGCGCACCTCGCCGTCCTGGCGCACGCTGCCTTCCACCAGCAGCGCGGCGCAGACGTGGCAGTTGCCGTTGCGGCAGCTCTGCGGGCAGTCGTAGCCCAGGCGCCGCGCGCCGTCGAGAATGCGTTCGCCGGGGCGCAGTTCAAGCTGGGCGCCGGAGGGTTGCAAGGTCACTCTCAAATGATCGATCTCTTTTTTCTATAGCTTGGAGAGCTGGAAGCTGGAAGCCAGAAGCTGGAAGTAAAAAAACCGCTTCTAGCTTCCAGCTTCCAGCTCAATCTATCCCCAGACTGGCCCACAGCTCATCGACGCGACGGCTCACCGCCTCGTCCTTGACGATGGCGCGGCCCCATTCGCGGCTGGTCTCGCCGGGCCACTTGTGGGTGGCGTCCAGGCCCATCTTCGAGCCCAGGCCGGAGATCGGCGAGGCGAAGTCGAGGTAGTCGATCGGCGTGTTGTCGATCATCACCGTGTCGCGCTTGGGGTCCATGCGCGTGGTTATCGCCCAGATCACGTCGTTCCAGTCCCGCGCGTTGATGTCATCGTCCGTGACTATGACGAACTTGGTGTACATGAACTGTCGCAGGAACGACCACACGCCCAGCATGACGCGCTTGGCGTGGCCGGGGTACTGCTTCTTCATGGTCACCACCGCCATGCGGTACGAACAGCCCTCGGGCGGCAGGTAGAAGTCGGTGATCTCGGGGAACTGCTTCTGCAGGATGGGCACGAAGACTTCGTTCAGCGCCACCCCGAGGATCGCCGGCTCGTCCGGCGGGCGGCCGGTGTAGGTGCTGTGGTAGATCGGCTTTTGGCGGCGGGTGATGCGCTCGACGGTGAACACCGGGAAGCGGTCCACCTCGTTGTAGTAGCCGGTGTGGTCGCCGTAGGGGCCTTCGTCGGCCATCTCGCCGGGGTGGATCACCCCTTCCAGGACGATCTCGGCGCTGGCCGGCACCTGCAGGTCGCTGCCGATGCACTTCACCAGTTCGGTGCGGTGGCCGCGCAGCAGCCCGGCGAAGGCGTATTCGGAGAGGGTGTCGGGCACCGGCGTCACGGCGCCGAGGATGGTCGCCGGGTCCGCGCCCAGTGCCACGGCCACCGGGTAGGGCTGGTCCGGGTGTTTCTGGCACCACTCGCGGTAGTCCAGGGCGCCGCCGCGGTGGCTGAGCCAGCGCATGATGACCTTGTTGCGGCCGATCACCTGCTGGCGGTAGATGCCGAGGTTCTGCCGTTCCTTGTTCGGCCCGCGGGTGACGGTCAGGCCCCAGGTGATCAGCGGCGCAACGTCGCCGGGCCAGCAGGTCTGCACCGGCAGCCTGCCCAGGTCGACCGCCTCGCCCTCTTCGATGACCTCCTGACAGGGCGCGTCCTTGAGCACCTTCGGCGCCATGCTGATGACCTTCCTGAAGATCGGCAGCTTGCTCCAGGCGTCCTTCAGGCCCTTGGGCGGCTCCGGCTCCTTGAGGAAGGCCAGCAGCTTGCCGATCTCGCGCAGTTCGGAGACGTCCTCGGCGCCCATGCCCAGGGCCACGCGCTCGGGGGTGCCGAACAGGTTGCCGAGCACGGGCACGTCGAAGCCGGTGGGTTTCTCGAACAGCAGGGCCGGGCCCTTGGCCCGCAGGGTGCGGTCGCACACCTCGGTCATTTCCAGCACCGGGGACACCGGCACCTGGATGCGCTTGAGCTGGCCGCGCTGCTCCAGGGCGGCGATGAACTCGCGCAGGTCGCGATACTGCATGGAAGTCTCGATGGCGTAGGCGAAGATGCGACAGTTTAGCCTTTAACACCACTTCGCAGAAACACGAAGGCCGGGTTTCCCCGGCCTCGTGGCTTGCAGCGATCAACCAGCGGCGCTTACTTGCTGCGCTTCATCGAGTCGAAGAACTCGTCGTTGGTCTTGGTCTGCTTGAGCTTGTCCAGCAGGAACTCGACGGCGGCGATCTCGTCCATCGGGTGCAGGATCTTGCGCAGGATCCACATGCGCTGCAGCTCTTCCTCGCCGGTCAGCAGCTCTTCGCGGCGGGTGCCCGAGCGGTTGATGTTGATCGCCGGGAACACGCGCTTCTCGGAGATGCGACGGTCGAGGATGAGTTCCGAGTTGCCGGTACCCTTGAATTCCTCGTAGATCACCTCGTCCATCTTCGAGCCGGTCTCGATCAGCGCGGTGGCGAGGATGGTCAGCGAGCCGCCTTCCTCGATGTTGCGCGCGGCGCCGAAGAAGCGCTTGGGCTTCTCCAGGGCGTGGGCGTCGACACCACCGGTGAGCACCTTGCCGGAGCTGGGGATCACGGTGTTGTAGGCACGCGCCAGGCGGGTGATGGAGTCGAGCAGGATGATCACGTCCTTCTTGTGCTCGACCAGGCGCTTGGCCTTCTCGATCACCATCTCGGCGACCTGCACGTGGCGGGTCGGCGGTTCGTCGAAGGTGGAGGCGACCACTTCGCCGCGCACGGTGCGCTGCATCTCGGTCACTTCTTCCGGGCGCTCGTCGATCAGCAGGACGATCAGGTGGCACTCGGGATTGTTGCGGGCGATGTTGGCCGCGATGTTCTGCAGCATGATGGTCTTGCCGGCTTTCGGCGGTGCGACGATCAGGCCGCGCTGGCCCTTGCCGATCGGCGAGCAGAGGTCGATCACCCGGCCGGTGAGGTCCTCGGTGGAGCCGTTGCCGGCTTCCATGGTCAGGCGCTTGGTCGGGAACAGCGGCGTCAGGTTCTCGAACAGGATCTTGTTCTTCGCGTTCTCCGGACGATCGAAGTTGATCGAATCGACCTTGAGCAGGGCGAAGTAACGCTCACCTTCCTTCGGCGGGCGAATCTTGCCGACGATGGTGTCCCCGGTGCGCAGGTTGAAGCGGCGGATCTGGCTGGGCGAGACGTAGATGTCGTCCGGGCCGGCCAGGTACGAGGAGTCGGCGGAGCGCAGGAAGCCGAAGCCGTCCTGGAGAATCTCCAGCACGCCGTCACCGGAGATTTCCTCGCCGCTCTTCGCGTGCTTCTTCAGCAGCGCGAAGATGATGTCCTGCTTGCGCGAACGGGCCATGTTTTCCAGGCCCATGGCATCGGACATTTCCAGCAATTCGGTAATCGGCTTTTGCTTGAGTTCGGTCAGATTCATAAGAAGGAGGTGTTAGATAGATATGAGGAAAGGGGAAACAAGCATGTGAGCTCGTTAATGCCGTGCCGCAGAGTGACGACAGGATCGCTTGGAAATTCGAATAGGAAGTGCGTCGGCGACGGCTTGCAGGGGACAACGTAAAACAACGTTGCAGGCCCGAATGTAACACCCGCGCCAAGGGGCGTCTAGGGGACGGAATGAAAAAAGCCCCGCGTCGTGCGGGGCTTTTCCGGGGGCTGTCTCGACTCAGATGTTGCTGTCGAGGAAGGCCGCCAGTTGCGACTTGGACAGGGCGCCGACCTTGGTGGCCTCGACGTTGCCGCCCTTGAACAGCATCAGCGTCGGGATACCGCGCACGCCGTACTTCGGCGGGGTTTCCTGGTTCTCGTCGATGTTCAGCTTGCAGACTTTCAGCTTGCCCTGATAGTCCTTGGCGATCTCGTCCAGTACCGGCGCGATCATCTTGCACGGACCGCACCATTCGGCCCAGTAGTCCACCAGCACAGGACCATCGGCCTTCAGCACGTCCTGCTCGAAGCTGGCATCGGTAACGCTGACGATATGTTCGCTCATGAAATCTCTCCGTGGGAATCGGATGCGAAAAAAGTGGGCCCATCATAGCCCGCCTTGGCCGCCTTCCGAAAGGCGCAGGCGATTGAGTGTCGCTATCGCCGGCCCCGGCGAAACCGATCGAAGGCCCGGCGTTCGTTGGCACCGGAGGGCTATCGTGGCAGGATGGCGGGGTTAACAAACGGACCTTCGCACCATGCCCCATACCCCCGCCAAGACCTTCCCGCTGATCGCCGCCCTGGACCTGGGTTCCAACAGCTTCCACATGGTCTTGGCCAAGGCCGATCATGGCGAGATCCGCATCCTCGAGCGGCTCGGCGAGAAGGTCCAGCTGGCCGCCGGCATCGGCGAGGACCGCCTGCTCAACGAAGAAGCCATGCAGCGCGGCCTGGACTGCCTGCGGCGCTTCGCCCAGCTGATCAACGGCATGCCGCCGGGCTCGGTGCGGGTGGTCGGCACCAACGCCCTGCGCGAGGCGCGCAACCGCAACGAATTCACCCGCCGCGCCGAGGAAATCCTCGGTCACCCGGTGGAAGTCATCTCCGGCCGCGAGGAAGCGCGCCTGATCTACCTGGGCGTCTCGCACACCCTGCCGGACACCACCGGGCGCCGCCTGGTGGCCGACATCGGCGGCGGCAGCACCGAGTTCATCATCGGCCAGCGCTTCGAGTCGCAGCTGCGCGAGAGCCTGCAGATGGGCTGCGTCAGCTACACCCAGCGCTACTTCAAGGACGGCAAGATCACCCCGGCCCGCTACGCCCAGGCCTACACCTCGGCGCGCCTGGAGCTGATGGGCATCGAGAACAGCCTGCGCCGCCTGGGTTGGGACGAGGCCCTGGGCGCCTCCGGCACCATCCGCGCGGTGTGCCTGGCGATCCAGGCCGGCGGCCACGGCAACGGCGAGATCAACCCCGACGGCCTGGCCTGGCTCAAGCGCAAGGTGCTGAAGCTGGGCGACGTGGACAAGCTCGACCTGGACGGCATCAAGCCGGACCGCCGGCCGATCTTCCCGGCCGGCCTGGCCATCGTCGAAGCGCTGTTCGACGCGCTGGAACTCAAGCAGATGCAGCACTCCGAAGGCGCCCTGCGCGAAGGCGTGCTCTACGACCTGCTCGGCCGTCATCACCATGAAGACGTGCGCGAGCGCACCATCAGCGCGCTGATCGAGCGCTACCACGTCGACCTCGACCAGGCCGCCCGCGTCGAGGCCAAGGCCCTCCAGGCGCTGGAGCAGGTGGCTGAGCCCTGGAGCCTGCAGGACGACTGGCACCGCGAACTGCTCGGCTGGGCCGCGCGCACCCACGAGCTGGGCCTGGACATCGCCCACTACCACTACCACAAGCACGGCGCCTACCTGATCGAGCACTCGGACCTGGCCGGCTTCTCCCGCGAGGACCAGCAGGTGCTGGCGCTGCTGGTGCGCGGCCATCGCCGCAACATCCCGGCGGACCGCTTCGCCGAGCTGGGCCCGGAGGGCGACAAGCTGATCCGCCTGTGCATCGTGCTGCGCTTCGCCATCCTCTTCCACCACATCCGCGGCACCCAGGAAATGCCGGACGTCACCCTCAAGGTGGGTTCGAAGAGCCTGGAAGTGCGCTTCCCCAAGGGCTGGCTGGAAGCCAACCCGCTGACCCAGGCCGACTTCGAACAGGAAGCCGGCTGGCTGCAGCGCGTGGGGTACCAGTTGAGCGTGAGCTGAGGGAGCCGACTGCACCGAGGCGCTCTTCGTAGGATGGGTTGAGCCTGCGAAACCCATGCGGTGCTTGGTGATGGGTATCGCTTCGCTCAACCCATCCTACGACGGCCACGGCCCCACCCCCGCCATTCCCCTGCGCGCGAATCGCGGGCAGGGCCCGCTTACGCTGCCCCACCCACACCATTCCCCTGTAGGAGCGCGCCCTGCGCGCGATTCGCGGGCAGGGCCCGCTCCAAGAAGCCGCACCAACCTCGACCGTAGGAGCGGAGCTTCTCCGCGATAGCCACAACCTCCGGCGCGATTCGCGGATGAGATCCTACGCTGCCCCACCCACACCATTCCCCTGTAGGAGCGCGCCCTGCGCGCGAATCGCGGGCAGGGCCCGCTCCTACAAGAAGCCGCACCAACCTCGACCGTAGGAGCGGAGCTTCTCCGCGATAGCCGGAACCCCCGGCGCGATTCGCGGATGAGATCCGCTTACGCTGCCCCACCCACGCCATTCCCCTGTAGGAGCGCGCCCTGCGCGCGATTCGCGGGCAGGGCCCGCTCCTACAAGAAGCCGTGCCAACCTGGACCGTAGCGGAGCTTCTCCGCGATAGCCGCAACCCCCGGCGCGATTCGCGGATGAGATCCGCTCCTACGCTGCCCCACCCGCGCCATTCCCCTGTAGGAGCGATGAGCCCATGAAAAAGCCCCGGCGCTTGCGCGGCGGGGCTTTTCGGGACCAAGGCGGCTCAGCGTCCGTTGATCACCGGCGTGCACAGGCGCTCCAGCAGCATGGCCTGGGCGTTGCGCGGGTTCTGGTTGCCGGTGGGGTTCAGGCGCTGGTAGCTGCCGTCGGCCTGCAGCACCCAGGCCTGGGTGTTGTCGGCCAGGTACAGTTCCAGCTCCTTTTTCACCCGCTGCACCAGCTTCTTGCCTTCCACCGGGAAGCAGGTCTCCACGCGCATGTCGAGGTTGCGCTCCATCCAGTCGGCGCTGGAGAGGTAGAGCTTCTCGTCGCCGCCGTTGAGGAAGTAGTAGATGCGGCTGTGTTCGAGGAAGCGGCCGATGATCGAGCGCACCTGGATGTTGTGCGACACCCCCGGCACGCCTGGGCGCAGGCAGCACATGCCGCGCACCACCAGGTCGATCTTCACCCCCGCCTGGCTGGCCTTGTACAGCGCGCGGATGACCTTCGGGTCGGTCAGCGAGTTGACCTTGGCCATGATGTGCGCCGGCTTGCCTTCGGCGGCCTGGGCCGCCTCGC
This sequence comes from Pseudomonas sp. NBRC 100443, assembly GCF_030268185.1. Classification (NCBI taxonomy): domain Bacteria; kingdom Pseudomonadati; phylum Pseudomonadota; class Gammaproteobacteria; order Pseudomonadales; family Pseudomonadaceae; genus Pseudomonas; species Pseudomonas sp. NBRC 100443. The sequence goes on along the minus strand of NZ_BSQE01000003.1, from coordinate 99,453 downwards.
GGTTGATCATCTCCAGCAGGTTCTTCTTCAGCGTGAAGGGCGCGTGCAGCAGCTTCTTCATGCGCAGCGTCTTGCCCATGCCGATCAGCTGGTTGAACAGCTTGTGCAGGTCCTCGCACAGCGCCACGTCGGCGGTGAGCAGGCTGTAGTCGGTGTACAGGCGGGCGTTGCCGGCGTGGTAGTTGCCGGTGCCCAGGTGCGCGTAGCGGCGCAGCTCGCCGTCCTCGCGGCGGAGGATGAGCATCATCTTGGCGTGGGTCTTGAAGCCAACCACGCCGTAGATCACCACCGCGCCGGCCTGCTGCAGGCGGCTGGCCAGCTGCAGGTTGGACTCCTCGTCGAAGCGCGCGCGCAGCTCGATCACCGCGGTGACCTCCTTGCCGTTGCGCGCCGCTTCCACCAGGGCGTCGACGATTTCCGAGTTGGCCCCGGAGCGGTACAGGGTCTGCTTGATGGCCAGCACGTTCGGGTCCTTGGCCGCCTGGCGCAGCAGGTCAACCACCGGGGTGAAGGATTCGAAGGGGTGCATCAGCAGCACGTCCAGCTTGGCCAGCACGCCGAACATGTTCTCCTTCTTCTGCAGCAGCTTCGGAATGGTCGGGGTGAACGGCGGGTACTGCAGCTCCGGATGGCTGGCCAGGCCGGTGACGCTGAACAGGCGGGTCAGGTTGACCGGGCCGCTGACCTTGTACAGCTCGCTCTCGGCCAGGCCGAACTGCTTGAGCAGGTAGTTGGACAGGTGCGCCGGGCAGGTGTCCACCACCTCCAGGCGCACGGCGTCGCCGTAGCGCCGCGAGAACAGCTCGCCGCGCAGCGCGCGGGCCAGGTCCTCGACGTCTTCGGCGTCCACCGAGAGGTCGGCGTTACGCGTCAGGCGGAACTGGTAGCAGCCCTTGACCTTCATGCCGGAGAACAGGTCGTCGGCGTGGGCGTGGATCATCGAGGAGAGGAACACGTAGTTGTCGCCCTCCCCGGCCACGTCCTCGGGCAGGCGGATGATCCGCGGCAGCGAGCGCGGCGCCGGGATGATCGCAAGGCCGGAGTCGCGGCCGAAGGCGTCCATCCCCTCCAGCTCGACCACGAAGTTCAGGCTCTTGTTCACCAGCAGCGGGAACGGGTGGGTCGGGTCGAGGCCGATGGGGGTGATGATCGGGGCGATCTCGTCGCGGAAGAAGCGCCGCACCCAAGCCTTGATCTTCGGCGTCCAGTAGCGCCGGCGGATGAAGCGCACGCCGTGCTTGGCCAGCTCCGGCAGCAGGATGTCGTTGAGGATGGCGTACTGGCGGCCGACCTGCTCGTGCACCTGCTCGCTGATCCGCGCCAGGGCCTGGTGCGGCAGCAGGCCGTCGGCGCCGGCCTGCTCGCGGGCGAAGGTGATCTGCTTCTTCAGCCCGGCGACGCGGATCTCGAAGAACTCGTCGAGGTTGCTGGAGAAGATCAGCAGGAACTTCAAACGCTCGAGCAGCGGGTAGGACTCGTCCAGCGCCTGCTCCAGCACGCGGATGTTGAACTGCAGCTGCGACAGCTCGCGATGAATGTAGAGGGCGCTGTCGTCGACGTTCACCGCCACCGCCGGGGCGGCGGGCGCCTCCACGGGGGGTTCGGCGACCACGGGGACCTCGACGGTCTCCAGGGTCTCGCTGACAGTCACTTCGGTTTCGATCAGGTCGGTAGCGTTCTGGCCTTCGGTATTCATCGCAAGTCTCGTCGCGGGGGCGTCAGCGCCCCCTTTTCAGTTGTTCTGCCGCACGTTTGGCGAAGTAGGTCAGGATGCCATCAGCGCCGGCGCGCTTGAAGGCCAGCAGCGATTCGAGAATCACCGCCTCGCTGAGCCAGCCATTCTCGATGGCCGCCATGTGCATCGCGTATTCGCCGCTGACCTGGTAGACGAAGGTCGGCGCGCGGAATTCGTCCTTGGCCCGGCGGACGATGTCCAGGTAGGGCATGCCCGGCTTGACCATGATCATGTCGGCGCCTTCGGCGAGGTCGGCGGCGATCTCGTGCAGCGCCTCGTCGCTGTTGCCCGGGTCCATCTGGTAGGTGGCCTTGCTGCCCTTGCCGAGGTTGGCGGCGGAGCCGACCGCGTCGCGGAACGGGCCGTAGTAGGCGCTGGCGTACTTGGCCGAGTAGGCCATGATCCGGGTGTTGATGTGCCCGGTGGATTCCAGCGCCTCGCGGATGGCGCCGATGCGGCCGTCCATCATGTCCGAGGGAGCCACCACCTGGGCGCCGGCCTCGGCATGGGACAGCGCCTGCTTGACCAGTACGTCCACCGACTCGTCGTTCATCACGTAGCCGTTCTCGTCGAGGATGCCGTCCTGGCCGTGGATGGTGAACGGGTCCAGGGCCACGTCGGTGATGATACCCAGCTCCGGGAAGCGCTCGCGCAGGGCGCGGGTGGCGCGCTGGGCGATGCCCTCGGGGTTGTAGGCCTCGGCGCCGTCGAGGGACTTCTTCTCCAGCGGCGTGACCGGGAACAGCGCCAGCGCCGGGATGCCCAGCTCCACCAGTTGCTCGGCTTCCTGCAGCAGCAGGTCGATGGACAGGCGCTCGACGCCCGGCATCGAGGCGATGGCCTCGCGCTGGTTCTTGCCGTCGAGGACGAACACCGGAAGGATGAGGTCGTCGACGCTCAGCACGTTCTCGCGCACCAGGCGACGGGAGAACTCGTCGCGGCGGTTGCGGCGCAGGCGGGTGAAGGGGAAGGCGCGTTCGGCGGAAATGAAGCTCACGGCGTACTCCAGGGCCCTGACGACAGGCACAGTGTGACAGTTATAGTCGGGGATTATGACCGATTGGTAACAAGGGGTAACAGTGACCCGGGGTCGCGGCAACCGGTCGCAGGGACCCGAAACCGCAGCATACGACCAAAGTAGGCGGCCCGGGCCATGCAAAGGCCAGCAAGCCGCCAGCAGGTGCCTTCCCCCCGGACGACAACCGCGTTAGGCTGCGCGTTCATTTTGCTGCGTTGCCTCGATAATGCTCCAACAATTCCTGCAGGATTTCGGCTATGTGGCCCTGTTCCTCGGCACCTTCTTCGAGGGCGAGACCATTCTGGTGCTGGCCGGCTTCCTTGCCTTCCGCGGCTACATGCAGCTCGAATACGTGATCGCCGTGGCCTTCCTCGGCAGCTACGCGGGCGACCAGCTCTGGTACTTCCTCGGCCGCCGCCACGGGCGCAAGCTGCTGGCGCGCAAGCCGCGCTGGCAGAAGCTCGGCGACCGCGCCCTGGAGCACGTGCGGCGGCGCCCGGACCTGTGGGTGCTGAGCTTCCGCTTCGTCTACGGCCTGCGCACGGTGATGCCGGTGGCCATCGGCCTGTCCGGCTACCCGCCGGGCCGCTACCTGCTGCTCAACGGCCTGGGCGCCATCGTCTGGGCCAGCGCGCTCGGCTCGGCGGCGTACTACTTCGGCAGCGTGCTCGAAGGCGTGCTGGGCAACATCAAGAAGTACGAACTCATGGTCCTCGGCGGCCTGCTCGCCATCGGCCTGCTGCTGTGGCTGCACCGGCGCATCAAGAACAGCCGCAACGGCAACTGATCAGGCCGGCTGCGCCTGTCGCCCCTCGTGGCGCAGGCCCCACAGCGCCAGCAGGCTGAGGGCGGCATGGGCGCCCAGCAGCGCCAGCGCCCACCCCGGCAGCGCCAGGCCGGCCGCTGCGGCAGTGATCGCCACCCAAGGCAGGTTCAGCAATAGGCGCAGCCCTTCCAGCCGCGGCGCCCAGGCGCGGTTCTCCAGCCAGGCGCCGATGACGAACAGGCCGCAGGCCATCCACGCCCAGCCCAGCAGCAGCGCCGGCAGCGGCCAGCGCTCCCCCAGCCCCAGCAGCAAAGTGCCGCCGACCACGTAGCCGGCGAACTGCACGGTGGCGTACCACTGCCGGCCGCGGGACAGCGGCACCTCGAACTTGCGGAAGGCCGCCAGGTCGGGCTTCTGCAGCGGGTAGCGCGCCGCCACGTCGGCCGGACGCCAGCCGGTGCGCATGAACCAGATACGCAGCTTGTCCCACCTGTTGCCCGCCCGCCGCGCATCGTTCCACAGCGCGGCATAGACCTGCAGGTTGGCCCACAGCGGGTTCCAGCTGGCCAGCGGCACGGTCACCCCGAACACCACAGGCTCCTCGTCCAGCTCCTCCTGGAAGGTACCGAACAGGCGATCCCAGAGAATGAACACGCCGCCGTAGTTGCGATCCATGTAGACAGGGTTCTGCGCATGGTGCACCCGGTGGTTCGACGGGCTGACGAAGAACCATTCGAACCAGCCGAGCTTGGGAATGTGCCGGGTGTGCACCCAGAACTGGTAGAGCAGGTTAAGCGCCGCCACGCTGACGAACACCAGCGGCGGCACGCCGGCCACGGCCATCGGCAGGTAGAAGATCCAGCCGAACAGGAAGCCCGTGCTGGTCTGCCGCAGCGCCGTGCTGAGGTTGTATTCCTCGCTCTGGTGGTGCACCGCGTGGGCCGCCCAGAGGATGCCGCGCTCGTGGCCCAGGCGGTGGTTCCAGTAGTAGCAGAAGTCGTAGAAGACGAAGGCGAACACCCAGACCCAGGCGCTTTGCGCGGACAGCTCGAAGAGCGCCAGGTGCTGCCAGGCGAACACGTAGGTGACCAGGCCGATGCCCTTGGTCAGCAGGCCGCTGGTGGTGGACAGCACCCCGGCGCTGAGGCTGTTCAGGGCGTCGCTCAGGCGATAGGTGGAGGTGCCGCGCCAGCGGTCGGCCAGCAGCTCCAGCGCGATCAGCAGGAAGAAGAACGGCACCGCGAAGAGGATGTAGTTCATGGCGCGACCGAATCGTTATGCTTATGGATACCGATCCTAGTCCTCTGGCGCCCGGCTACAACGGCCGCCGGTGACAACCCGGCCGGCATATGGCGACAGCCACGTCGCCACCTCCGGCCAACCCCGAACCAGGAGTACCTGCATGCACAAGAAAGTTGCCGTCATCCTCTCCGGCTGCGGCGTCTACGACGGCGCCGAGATCCACGAAAGCGTGATCACCCTGCTGCGCCTGTCCCAGCGCGGCGCGCAGGTGCAGTGCTTCGCCCCGGACATCGCCCAGCACCACGTGGTCAACCACCTCACCGGCGAGGAAATGCCGGAGAGCCGCAACGTGCTGGTGGAATCCGCGCGCATCGCCCGCGGCGAGATCAAGGACGTGCGCGAGGCGAAGGTCGAGGACTTCGACGCGCTGATCGTCCCCGGCGGCTTCGGCGCAGCGAAGAACCTGTGCAACTTCGCCTTCGAGGGCGACCGGTGCGAGGTCGAGTCGGACGTGCTGGCCCTGGCCAAGGCCTTCGCCGCCGCGCACAAGCCGGTGGGCCTGATCTGTATCGCTCCGGCCATGGCCGAGCGCATCTACGGCCCGGGCATCGAATGCACCATCGGCTGCGACGCCGACACCGCCGCCGCCCTCACCCGCATGGGCGCCAAGCACGTCGACTGCCCGGTGGACGAGATAGTCGAGGACAGCCGCCACAAGCTGGTGACCACCCCGGCCTACATGCTGGCGCAGAACATCGCCGAGGCGGCCAGCGGGATCAACAAGTTGGTGGATCGGGTGTTGGAGTTGGCGTAAGGCAGGATTGGAGCTGGAAGCTGGAAGCTGGAAGCTGGAGATCGTGCGGCTTCTAGCTTTCAGCTTCAAGCTTCCAGCGTCTCTTTTAGCTTCTGCTCAACCGCGTCAACAACCGATCCAGCGCATTGGCGAAAGCCTGCCGATCCTTGTCGCCATAAGGCCCCTGGCCGCCGCCCATCTGCCCCTGGTCGCGCAGGTCGGTCATCAGGTTGCGCAGCGCCAGGCGCTCGCCCATGTTCTTCGCGTCGAACTCGCGGCCGCGCGGGTCCAGGGCGTCCACGCCCTTCTTCACCAGGCGGTCGGCCAGCGGCACGTCGCTGCAGATCACCAGGTCGCCCGGCTCGGCCTGCTCCACCAGGTAGTCGTCGGCGGCGTCCATGCCGCTGGGCACCACCACCAGGCTGACGCAGGCGAACGGCGGCTTGGCCACCGGCTGGCCGGCGACCATCACCACTTCCAGCTTGCGCTTCAGGGCGAACTTCGCCACCAGTTCCTTCGCCGCGCGCGGGCAGGCGTCGGCATCGATCCAGATACGCATCGGACTCGTTTCCCGAAAATGACGACGGCCAGTATCGCACTGGCCGTCGGGGTTTGCCGCGTGCCGCCTCAGGGCAGCGCCGCGGCCTTGCGTTTTTCCGCCAGCAGGCTGCGCCCGTAGAGCACGGCCACCGCCAGCAGCGCCAGGGCCTGGGCCGATAGCGAGTAGGCGTCGGCCTTGATGCCCAGCCAGTCGAAGTCGAAGAAGGGCACCGGGCGGGTGCCGATCACCCCGGCTTCCTGCAGGGCCACCACGCCGTGCCCGGCGAACACCACCGAGAGCGCGCAGAGCAGCGCGGCGTTGACGGTGAAGAACAGCTTCAGCGGCAGTTTCGCCGAGCCGCGCAGGATCACCCAGGCCAGGCCGATCAGCAGCACCACCGCGCAGCCGGCGCCGGCGATGACCGCGCTGTGCCCGGCCGGGCCGGCCTGCAGCCAGAGGGTTTCGTAGAACAGGATGACCTCGAACAGCTCGCGGTACACCGAGAAGAACGCCAGCACGGCGAAGCCGAAGCGCCCGCCGCCGCCCACCAGGCTGCTGCGGATGTAGTCCTGCCAGGCCGCGGCGTGGCGGCGGTCGTGCATCCACACGCCGAGCCAGAGCACCATCACGCAGGCGAACAGCGAGGTGAAGCCCTCCATCAGCTCGCGCTGGGCGCCGCCGATGTCGATCACGTAGGCCGCCAGCGCCCAGGTGGCGAAGCCGGCGACGAAGGCCAGGCCCCAGCCGACGTGCACGCCGCGGGTGGCGGCTTCCTGCCCGGTGTTGCGCAGGAAGGCGAGGATGGCAGCGAGCACCAGGATGGCTTCCACGCCCTCGCGCAGCAGGATCAGCAGCGCCGAGACGAAGCTGATGGTGCTGCTCAGGGAGTCGCCGCTGAGCGCCTTGGCGGCTTCGCCAAGCTTGCCCTTGGCGCGCTCCAGCTGCTGCGCCACCTGGGCTTCGGGCAGGCCGTCGCGCAGCGTCTGGCGGTAGGCCATGAGTTCTTTCTCGGTGGCCTTGCGCAGGGTGGCGTCGACGTTGTCCAGCGAGCTTTCCACCAGCTCGAAGCCTTCCAGGTAGGCCGCCACGGACAGGTCGTAGGCCTGGTCGTGATCGCCCTGGCGGTAGATGGCGAAGCTCTTGTCGAGGGTGGCGGCGGTGTAGTCGATCAGCTGCGCCGGGCCGCGGTGCTCCAGCGGCGGGTGCGCGCGCAGGGCGCGGAAGCTCTGCGCGGCGGCGTCGCCGTCGCGGGCAGCCACTTCGGCCGGGGTCTGGGTGGCCAGGCTCGCCAGCGGGTAGGCGTGGGCGCCGTCGGGCTGGGCCTCGGCGGCGCTCAGGCCCGCCACGTAGGCTGCCAGGTCCCAGCGCTGGCGCTCGTCCAACTGGTCGGCGAAGGCCGGCATGTCGGTGCCGGCGACGCCCAGGCCGATCACCGTGCGCAGGTCGTAGAGGCTCAGCTGGTCCAGGCGCGCGCGGGCCGTGAGGTCGGCCGGCGGCGGCTGCAGGCCGATGCCCGCCGGGCCGTCGCCCTTGCCGGCGTCGCCGTGGCAGATCGAGCACTGCTGGGCGTAGAGCGGTGCGCCGCGGGCCGGGTCGGGGGTGATGGCGGGGGTCTGCACCACCTGGTAGACATCCGCCAGGCGCGCTTCCAGGTGCCGCGCCTGCTGCGCCACCAGGGCGCCGGGCTGGCGCTGCTCGATGGCGCGGCGCAGGCCGGCCACCTCGCGCTCCAGGTCGGCCCGCTCGGGGCGCGCCGGCAGGGCCAGCAGCAGCGCCTGCAGCTGGCCGGCGAACTCCAGTTGCTCCTTGTATTCGGTGGCGTCGACCACCTGCCCGGCGCTCACCGTCGGCGGGTAGTCCGCGGCCAGGTAGCTCAGCAGGTGCAGGGCCTGGGAGGGGTCGACCGGAACGTCGGCCAGGGCCGTGAGGCTGGCGCCGCAAAGCAGCGGCAGCAGCCAGATGAGAAGCTTTGGAAGGCGCATGGCGGAAGGCGAATGAGAATGGAGGGCGCCAATACTACTCCGCCACCATTCGGGCGCCTAGGCGGCGCCCGTCGGCTTCACACCGGGGCGCGGCGAACGGTGGCCAGCAGCGCGGCGGCGCCGAGGAACAGGCTGGCGAAGGTGCGGTTCATCAGCCGTTGCTGGCGCGGCGAACGCAGCGCGCGCAGCACCCGCGCGGCCAGCCCGGTGTAGCCGGCCATGACGATCAGGTCGACGCAGATCATGGTCGCGCCCATGATCACGTACTGCATCGCCATCGGCCGGTGCGGGTCGACGAACTGCGGCAGCACGGCGAGCATGAAGATCACCGCCTTGGGGTTACTGGCGTTGACCAGGAAGCCGCGCAGCACCAGGCTCAGCGGGCGGCCGATGGGGCGCTCGGCGTCGGCCTGCATCACCTGCGGGGCGGCGCTCCACTGGCGCCAGGCGAGGTAGGCCAGGTAGACCACGCCGAACCACTTGATGACGCTGAAGGCCAGCGCCGAGGTGGCCAGCAGCGCGCCGACGCCCGCGGCGACCACGGCGATCTGCAGAGCCAGACCGATCTGCAGGCCCAGGGCATTCCAGTAGCCGCGCCAGAAGCCGTACTGCAGGCCGCAGGACATCGAGGCGATGGCCCCGGCGCCGGGCGACAGGCTGATCACCCAGCAGGCGATGAGGAAGGCGAACCAGGTACTGGCGAGCATGGTGGACCTCGTGGCGAAAAATCTTGTTACGGGTAGCCAGTGTGCCCGAGTCGCGCGTTGCCGTGTAGGGGATGCCCCCGTAGGATGGGTTGAGCGAAGCGATACCCATCGCCGTGACTCCGGCGCCCCCCTGTAGGAGCGCGCCCTGCGCGCGAATCGCGGGCAGGGCCCGCTCCTACAGGTGTGGAGGAAGCCCGGCGCGGGGCATGCCGATCAGCTCGGCAGGTCCTTGCGCAGCTTCACCGGCTCTTCGCCGCGCTTGCGCGCCAGGGCGCCGCGCAGGCGGATGTTGAGGGCTTCCACCGCCAGCGAGAAGGCCATGGCGAAGTAGACGTAGCCCTTGGGCACGTGGACCTCGAAGGCCTCGGCCACCAGCACGGTGCCGACCACGATGAGGAACGACAGCGCCAGCATCTTCAGCGACGGGTGCTTGTCGATGAAGTCGCTGATGGTGCCGGCGGCGAGCATCATCACGCCGACCGAGATGACGATGGCGGCGATCATCACCGGCACGTTCTGCACCAGGCCCACGGCGGTGATCACCGAGTCCAGGGAGAAGATGATGTCGATGATCGCGATCTGCACGATCACCGCCATGAAGCCGCGGCTCCTGGCGCTGCCCTGCCCGCCTTCCTCGGCGCCTTCCAGGCTGTGGTAGATCTCCATGGTGCTCTTGAACAGCAGGAACAGGCCGCCGAAGAACAGGATCAGGTCGCGCCCGGAAACGCCCTGGCCGAACACCTCGAAGAGGTCGGCGGTCAGGCGCATCACCCAGGTGATCGACAGCAGCAGGAGGATCCGCGTGCCCATCGCCAGCGCCAGGCCGAAGAACCGCGCCTTGGGCTGCTGCGCCGCCGGCAGGCGGCTGACCAGGATGGAGATGAAGATGATGTTGTCGATGCCCAGGACGATCTCCAGGGCGGTCAGGGTCAGAAAGGCGACCCAGATTTCAGGGCTAGCGAGCCATTCCATAGTGCGTGGGTATCCGTGTGGGAACAGGGGTTGTGGTTGTTATCTTCCGCTGCTCAGCCCGGGCCCTTTCCAGCGCCGGATGGCCTTCTGGAAGAACAGGCTGTTGGGCACCTGCAGCAGGGCGCTGGTGCCGTCCTCGAAGGTTTCCTCGAGGGTGGTGTAGAGCAGGTTGATGGCGCTGACGCGGCCCTTCACGCCGGGCTTGTCGGCCGACTCGATGACCTCCACCAGGTCGCCCAGGCGGAACGGCCCGACGGTGAAGATCAGCAGCGCGCAGAACAGGTTGGAAAGCACGCTCCAGATGGCGAAGAAGGCCACCGCGGCGACCGCGACGAAGCCGGTCAGCGCGGTCCACAGCACCTGGGCGGAAACCCCCAGGCGCTCCAGCACCATCATCAGCGCCGAGCCCATGATCAGCCAGCGCAGGCCGCCGCGCAGCGGCAGCAGCAGTTCGTGGGGGATCGGGTAGCGCTGCGCCAGGCGGTTCAGCCCGCGCGCCACCATGCGCTGCAGCACCCAGGCCAGCAGCAGGATGAGGACGATCTGCAGGCCGCGCAGCAATGGATCGCTCCAGGCGACGAGCAGCGGCAGGTCTTCCATCACTCGGCTCCTTCGAGCTGGGCCTGGAGGTTCTCCAGGGTTTCCAGGGCCACCAGCCAGGCTTCCTCGACCTCGGCCTCGCGGGCTTTCAGGCTCGCCTGCCGGGCCAGCAGGTCACGCAGTTCGTCCTTGCGCGCGTTCTCGTAGAGGGCGCTGTCGCCGAGCTTTTCCTCCAGCGCGGCGAGCTTCTCGTGGATGCCGCCCAGTTCCTTCTCCAGCTTGTCCGCCTCGCGCTTGTGCGGCGCCAGCTGCTGGCGCAACGCGGCGGCGGCCTGGCGCTGGGCGCGCTTGTCGGTCTTCTCGACAGACGCTGCGCCGGCATTGGCGACCGGCGCCTGGCGCGCGCGGAAATCCACCAGCCAGCGGGCGTAGTCGTCGAGGTCGCCGTCGAAGTCCTGCACGCGGCCGTCGGCCACCAGCAGGAACTGGTCGGTGGTGCTCTTGAGCAGATGGCGATCGTGGGACACCACCACCACCGCCCCGGAGAACTCCTGCAGGGCCATGGTCAGGGCCAGGCGCATCTCCAGGTCGAGGTGGTTGGTCGGCTCGTCCAGCAGCAGCAGGTTGGGCTTCTGCCAGGCGATCAGGGCCAGCGCCAGGCGCGCTTTCTCGCCGCCGGAGAAGTTCAGCACCGGCTCGTCGCAGCGCGCGCCGCGGAAGTCGAAGCCGCCGAGGAAGTCGCGCAGGGTCTGCTCGCGCTCGCCCGGGGCGATGCGCTGCAGGTGCAGCAGCGGGCTGGCCTTGGCGTCCAGCGAGTCGAGCTGGTGCTGGGCGAAGTAGCCGATGGCGAGGTTCTCGCCGCGCGCCAGATGCCCGGCCAGCAGCGGCAGGTCGCCGGAGAGGGTCTTGATCAGGGTCGACTTGCCCGCGCCGTTGGGGCCCAGCAGGCCGATGCGCGCGCCGGGCACCAGTTGCAGCTTGACCTTCTCCAGCACCGTCTTCTCGCCGTAGCCCAGGCGCGCCTCGGACAGGTCCAGCAGCGGGCTGGAAATCTTGTCCGACTCGCGGAAGACGAAGTCGAAGGGCGAGTCGACGTGGGCCGGGGCCAGCTCCTCCAGGCGTTCCAGGGCCTTGATGCGGCTCTGTGCCTGGCGCGCCTTGGTGGCCTGGGCGCGGAAGCGGGCGATGTACTTTTCCATGTGGGCGCGCTGCGCCTGCTGCTTCTCGTAGGCCTGCTGCTGTTGCGCCAGGCGCTCGGCGCGGGTGCGCTCGAAGGCCGAGTAGCCGCCGCGATAGAGGGTCAGCTTGCGCTGTTCGAGGTGCGCCACGTGGTCGACCACGGCGTCGAGGAAGTCGCGGTCGTGGGAGATCAGGATGAGCGTGCCCGGGTAGCCCTTGAGCCACTCCTCCAGCCAGAGGATGGCGTCAAGGTCGAGGTGGTTGGTGGGTTCGTCGAGCAGCAGCAGTTCGGACGGGCACATCAGTGCCTGGGCCAGGTTCAGGCGCATCCGCCAGCCGCCGGAGAAGTCGCCGACGCGGCGCTCCATCTGCTCGGCGCTGAAGCCCAGGCCGGCCAGCAGCTTGCGCGCCCGCGCGTCGGCGGTGTAGCCGTCGGCGTTGTCCAGCTCGGTGTGCAGGCGCGCCACGGCGGCGCCGTCATGGGCGTTCTCGGCGGCGGCCAGCTGCGCCTGGATCTCGCGCAGGCGCACGTCGCCGTCGAGGACATAGTCCACGGCCTGGCGCTCGAGGGTGTCCACCTCCTGGCGCATGTGCGCGATGCGCCAGTCGGCGGGGATCCGGCAGTCGCCGGCGTCCTGGCCGAGCTGGCCGCGCAGCAGGGCGAACAGGCTCGATTTGCCGGCGCCGTTGGCGCCGATCAGGCCGACTTTCTGGCCGGCATGCAAGGTCAGTTCGGCACCTTCCAGCAAGCGCTGGGGGCCACGCTGTAGCGTAAGATTTTGGAGTCGAATCATGGCGGCGGAGTTTATCAGCTTCGCCGCGCAACCGCTGTGGGAGCCCTATGACAGAAGATATCTGGTCGTTTGCCCTCGACCTCTACGCGCAGCCGGGCGTCGAGGCGGCCTGCCTGGAGCTGCAGGAAGCCGGCGCCGACGTCTGCCTGCTGCTGGCCGGGGCCTGGTTCGCAGCCCGTGGCCGGGCCTGCTCCGGACAACGCCTGGATACCCTGGCGAAGGCCTCCGCCAACTGGCAACGCGAGGTGGTCAAGCCGCTGCGGATACTGCGCCAACAGTGGAAGGCGGGGGCGCAGGACGACGCCCATCTGGAAGAACTACGGGAAACCCTGAAAACGCTGGAGCTGCGCGCCGAACGCCTGCAACTGGAGCGGCTGGCGGAAGCGGGACGGGGCTGGACGGAAGAGGCCGGAAGCGAACTGGACGCCTGGCTGCAGGGCTGCGCCGGCGAAGCGGGAAAGACACGCCGCGGTGCGCTGCAACAGCTGCGCACCGCGGCGGCTTCGCGAGCGGCGTCTTAGGAAGCGCTGCTCGGAGTGGCGGCCGGAGCGCTCGGCGCTACCGGAGCCGGTGCGGCGCTGGCGACCGGAGCGGTCGACGCGGCCGGGGCAGCGGGAGCAGCCGGGGTAGCGGCCGGAGCTGCAGGCTTGGCGGCGACGGCGGGCTTGGCCGCGGGTTTCGCAGCGGCGGGCTTGGCGGCCGGTTTGGCAGCAGGCTTCGCAGCGGTGGGCTTGGCAGCCGGTTTGGCGGCAGGCTTCGCAGCAGCGGGCTTGGCAGCCGGTTTGGCGGCAGGCTTCGCAGCAGCAGGCTTGGCAGCCGGTTTGGCAGCAGGCTTCGCAGCAGCGGACTTGGCAGCCGGTTTGGCGGCGGGCTTCGCGGCAGCAGCTTTGGCAGCCGGCTTGGCGGCGGGCTTCGCGGCAGCAGCCTTGGCAGCCGGCTTGGCGGCAGGCTTCGCAGCAGCAGCTTTGGCAGCCGGCTTGGCGGCGGGCTTCGCGGCAGCAGCCTTGGCAGCCGGTTTAGCGGCGGGCTTCGCAGCAGCAGTTTTAGCAGCCGGCTTGGCGGCGGGCTTCGCAGCGGCAGCTTTGGCAGCCGGCTTGGCGGCGGGCTTCGCAGCGGCAGCTTTGGCAGCCGGTTTAGCGGCGGGCTTCGCAGCAGCAGCTTTGGCAGCCGGCTTGGCGGCGGGCTTCGCAGCAGCAGCCTTGGCAGCCGGTTTAGCGGCGGGCTTCGCGGCAGCCGGCTTGGCGGCAACGGCCTTGGCGGCCGGTTTGGCGGCAGGCTTGGCAGCGGCAGCCTTGACCACCGGCTTGGCGGCGACAGGCTTGGCGGCGGCAACCGGCTTGCGGGTGGCCAGCGACTTGCCGACCGCTTCCTTCACCTTGCTCACGCCCTGGGCCAGCTTCAGGCTTTCCTGGACGTCACGCTTGAGGTTGGCGATGTAGGCGCGGGTTTCCGCCTGACGGCCCTTCAGTGTTTCCAGCACCTCTTCCAGCTCTGCGATGCCGGCCTTGGCCTTGGCTTGTGCCTTGGCCTTCCCGGACTTGCCTGCTTCCTGCAGTTTGGTGCGTGCCTTGTGCAGTTTGTCCTGCGCTTTGGCACGTTGCTTTTCCAGCTTGGCGTGCAGTTTCTCGGAGTCCACCAGGGCCTGCTTGCAAGCGGTCTCCAAGTGCTCGATCAGACTGTGGGAAAGTTGCTGCAGCAGATGCAAAGGGGTGGTGACAGGTTTCTTGTTGGCCGACATGACGTGCCTCCTGGCGTACGTGGTTGCGCCCATACTAGACCCGCGCAGGCCCTCTCGCCAACGCCCCCATAAAGCTGAAACCCGCGCCAGGCACAATCTGCAGCCGTTTTTCCACAGGCCGGACAGCAGCCCGCGGGCACGCCACCTCCAGCGACACCCTCGCCAACGACGCCACAGACTGCCGCCACGAGGCCGTCAGGCGGAACTTTCCGAATGGCTGTAAGCCTCGTAGTACGCGGCTTTCAGCCACCCCGACGAGGTTTTCGCGGGCATGAAAAAAGGGCGCGTCCGCAAGGACCGCGCCCCTTTTCCCGCCCGCCAGAATCAGGCGGTGACCGTGCACTGTTCGTGGGCGTTGTGCAGCACCTCGATCAGGCAATCTTCCAGTTCGAAACGCTCGTGAAGCTGTTGGCACAGCAGCTTCAACTCGTTGGTGAGGCAGGTGCCTTCGCGGCAATCGCCGTTGTCGCAGCGATCGGTGAAGTTCAATGCGGACGCGGTGATGGCTTCCAGGCGCGGGTAGATCTGCTTGGCCAGTTCCAGGCCGCGCGCATCGCCAAAGGCCTTGGCCTCGTCCATCAGCTGTTCGTAGACCTCGAAGTGGCCGGCGGAGACGTAGTCGACCAGGCGCTGGCAGAAGTTCTCCAGCCCCTCGCCATTGACGGCGGGCGCCTGGGGTCCGGATAGCGAATCGAAGGCCTGGATGAGTTCCTGGCGGTCACGCAACCAGCGGTCGATCAGTTGGTGGACGCCTCCCCAACGTTCCTGGGCATTGCGGCAGCTCTCGAGCATCTTGTCCTCGCTTCCCTCGGCCTGTCCCGGCGGTTCCGCGGCGGGACAGTTCTCTGTCGAATGCGGGCACTCGCCGGCGTTCTACCGCTCTGATGGCGGAATCCCGGCGGTGCGGAAGACCAGAGTATGCCCGCGGGATGTCCGCTTCAAGACACCTTTCGCGGGAAAATTCATACGAGCGTTTAATCGGCAGCCCGCGACGGCGCTGGCTTCGCGCCGTAGGACAGTTCTGCTGCCGCGCGGCGATCAGCCGCGGCGCAGAAACTGGAAGACGGCGAACAGGGCGAAGCCGACGAAGGCCAGCAGGCTCCACTCCGGGATGCTCAGGCTGAGCAGCGTCCAGGTCACCTCGGCGCAGTCGGCCGAGCCGTGGAACATGGTCCAGAGGATGTCCGCGTAGGGCATGGTCTGCATCATGTAGTCCAGCGGCGGCAGGCAGGACGGCAGTTGGTCCGGCGGCAGGGTCTGCAGCCAGATCTGCCGGCCGGCGGTGCCGGCCCCGCCCAGCGAGCAGAGCAGCACCAGCACCGAGTAGACGCGCCGGCCACGGCCATGCAGCGCGGCGATCAGCGAGAACAGCCCGGCGCCGGCGAAGAAGATGCGCTGCACGATGCACAGCGGGCAGGGTTCCAGGCCGACGACGTACTGCAGGTAGAAACCGGCGCCGAGCATGGCGGCGCAGGCGAGGAAGGCGAGGAAGAACAGGGAACGCGGGCTGGCCAGGTTCATGGCGGCTCCAGTGGCACGGCATTTTCGGAAAGGCCGCTACGGTAGAGGAAATTCCGCGGGCCTTTCAAGGCGGCGGGCTAGACTGGGCCGGACAGCCATCAGGGAATTCCTACCATGCGTCGACAGCTGATCCTACTCGCCGCGCTGCTGTTCGTCCCCCTCCCCGGTGCATTCGCCGCCTCGGTCGTGGAGCGGCTCAAGGTGCCCGAAGGGTTCCGCATCGAGGTGCTCAGCGACCAGCTGCCCAACGCCCGCGCCATGGCCCTGGGCAGCGAGGGCACGCTCTTCGTCGGCAGTCGCGAGGCCGGCAAGGTGTATGCCCTGCGCCCCGGCGAACAGCGCCCGCGGGTGATCGCCAGCGGCCTGAAGATGCCCAGCGGCGTGGCCTTCCACCAGGGCGATCTGTACGTCTCGGCTGTCAGCCGCCTCTACGTGCTGCGCGACATCGAGACGCACCTGGATGCGCCGCCAAAGCCCGAGGAACTGCCGCCGCAGTTCCCCGGCGAGACGCACCACGGCTGGAAGTTCATCGCCTTCGGCCCCGACGGCAAGCTCTACGTGCCGGTGGGCGCGCCCTGCAACATCTGCCGCCCGGACCGCGAGCGCTACGCCAACCTGCAACGCATGCAGCCGGACGGCAGCCAGCGCGAAGTGGTGGCCTATGGCGTGCGCAACACCGTGGGCTTCGACTGGGACGCCCAGGGCCGGCTGTGGTTCACCGACAACGGCCGCGACCTGCTCGGCGACGACCAGCCCGACGACGAGCTGAACCGCGTGGGCAAGGCCGGCGACGACTTCGGCTACCCGGACTGCCATGCCGGGCGCATCGCCGACCCGGAGTTCGCCCAGCGTCCCTGCTCGGCCTTCGTGGCGCCGGTGGCCGGCCTCGGTGCCCACGTGGCGGCGCTGGGCATGCGTTTCTACAGCGGCGAGCAGTTCCCCGCCGAGTACCGCGGCAACGTCTTCATCGCCGAGCATGGCTCGTGGAACCGCAGCCGCAAGGTCGGCTACCGGGTGGTGCGCGTCGAGCTGAACGCGGACGGCTCGCTGAAACGCCAGAGCCTGTTCGCCGAGGGCTGGCTGCAGCCCGACGAGGAAGTGCTGGGACGCCCCGCCGACGTGCTGGTGGCCGCGGACGGTTCGCTGCTGGTGAGCGACGACATGGCCGGGGCGATCTACCGCATCCGCTACGTCGGCAAGTAGGCGAAAGCCGTCAGCCAAAACGAAAGCGGCGCCCGAGGGCGCCGCGTTTCATCCGAACCGTCTTACGCTTTCGCAGGCAGCTGGACTGCACTGCCTACGGGCGCGCCGAACAGGCCGAGGCCTTCCTGGAACAGCCTGTTGCTGCGCTCGGTCTCCCCCAGGTGCGCCAGCAGGCGCGCAAGCTCGGCACAGGTCTCGGCGCTGTGCTGGCGGGCCAGGCTGGCCTCCAGGTAGTCGCGGGCCTTGCCCCAGAGCTTGTCGGCCAGGCACAGGCGGCCCAGGGACAGGAGCAGGACGGGGTCGTCGGGGTACTTCTTCAGCCAGGCCTCGGCGTTCTGCAGTTGGCGCGCCGGATCGCCGCCGCGGGCCTTGCCGTAGAGCAGCATCAGGCGCTCGTCGTAGCCTTCCTTGAGGGCCTGGCGCAGGACCTTCTCCGCCTCCTCGGGCGCGCCCAGGCGCAGCAGCTGCTGGGCATAGGCGGCGACCAGCAGCGGCTGGGCGCGCAGGTTGGCGGGCAGGTTCTGCCAGGTCTGGGTGAGCGGCTGCAGGGCCGTCTCGCCCTGCCCCACGCCCTGCTCGCCGGCGGCTTCCAGGGCGGCGATCCAGGCGCGGCGCTCCAGGTCGCTGAGCTGGGCGTTCTCCAGCACGCGCTCCTTGCGCAGTTCCGGCAGCAGGGCCAGCAACGGGCGCCAGTCCTGCAGGCTGACGTAGAGCTGCTGGAGCAGGCGCAGCACCGTGGGGTGGCGCGGGTGTTCCTCGTGCAGCTTCACCAGTACCGCGCGGGCCGGTTCGAAGGCGCCACGGTTGATCAGCAGTTGCGCGCGCGTCAGGCCCACGGCCAGCTCCGTGCCGGGCTGGCGTTCCAGGGCGCGGTCGAGCAACTGGTCGCACTCGTCGAAGCGCCCCAGCTCGTTGGCCGCGCGGGCCGCGCCCAGGTAGCTGGACAGGCTGTGCTGGTTCAGTTCGGCGGCGCGCCGCAGGTGGCGCAGGGCCGGGGCCCAGTGGCCTTCGGCGAGGTCGCGCTGGCCGTGTTCCTCGGCCATTTCGGCGCGGCGGCGGCGGTTGAAGCGCGACCAGGGGTTGACCACCCGCCCGGACACGCCGACCAGGCGCAATACCAGGCGCACCGCCAGGTACAGCAGCCAGACCAGCGCCAGCAGGGCGAGGAAGGTCCACAGGCTGGATTCGTAGCGGAAGCTCTTGTAGGCGATCAGCACGTAGCCCGACTGCTCGGCGATGGCCAGGCCGACCAGGGTGGCGGCCACCACCAGGGCCAGGACCAGCAGGTAGACGCGGCTCATTGGCTACCCTCCGCCTGGGGCGCGGCGGGCGCCTGCTGCTGGTCGAGGGCGGCCTGGTCGCGGCGCACCACGTAGGCCTGCAGGGCGCCCAGCGCCGGGGTCAGGTCGGGCACCTGCACGGCCACCGGCTGCTGCGCCAGCTCGTCGATGCGCAGGCCCAGGGCGCGGCTGTCGGCGAGGTCGGCGTTGAAGAAGTCGCCGAGGATCTGCCGGGCCTGCTTCAGGGCCTGTTGGTAGACTTCCTGGCGCCCGTTGAGCGCGGCCCACTGCGCCTGCTCCAGGGCCAGGCTCAGGGCCAGGCGCACGCGCGTCAGCTGTTGCCCGGAGAGCAGCGGGCGCACGTCCTGGCCGGCGTTGAAGTCGATGCGCACGTAGCGCGAGATGCGTTCCCACCACTGGTCCAGGGTGCTGCTGCCGTCGCCCCAGGCGGTGGTCGAGGCCTTGCCCGGGCCTTCCTTGAAGCTCGGCTCCAGCGGTTGCAGCTGGGCGGCCTGCTCGCGCAGCGCGCCGAGCTGCAGGAACAGCCCGGTGCGATCCGGCTGCGGCAGGCTGCGCAGGGCTTCGAGGCTCTTGGCCAGTTGTGCGCGGGCGGCGAAGGCGCCCGGGTCGTTCTGCGCGCGGAGGATGTCGTCGGCGCCCTGCACCAGTTGCGTGGCGCTGTCGATGTCCTGCAGCGCGGAGAGGCGCAGCGAGGCGAGGCGCATCAGGTGCTCGGCCTCGGCCAGGCGCCACTGCTGGCGGCTCTGCCCGAGGACCTGCTTGAACTGCTGGGCCAGGTGCTGCTGGTCGCCCTGCAGCTCGACCACCAGGCGCCGGCGGGCCTCCAGCTCGTCGGCGCTGGGCAGCGCATCCAGGCGCTTGTCCAGCGCGCTGTTGTGGTTGAGCAGGCTCTGCGCCTCGCCACGGGCTTCTTCCAGCTGCTGCGCGCGGGCCTGGTCGCGGGCCTGCAGCTGCTGCGTCTGCCACAGCCCCCAGCCACCGACGCCGAGGCCGGCGACGCCGACCAGCAGGGCGAGCAGGGCCAGGCCGTTGCCGGACCGGGCCGGAGCGGGCGGGGTCGGCTCGACGGGGGTATCTTGCGGGGTGTCTTGGGGAGTGACGGCTTCGCTCACAGGTCCATCCTTCGCTCGGAAATTATTCTTCGTCGGCGCCCCTGAGCGCCTCCAGCAGGGCCGCGGCATTCGCCCCGCGGCAATCGATCACGTGTCGCGCACCGGCTTCCCGGGCCAGTTCGGCGACCCGCGGGCTGGGCACGAACAAGGGTAGCCCGGCCAGCCACGGCCAGTCCTCCCCGGCCACGCGCAGCAGGTGTTCCAGGCCCTGGCCGCTGCTCACCACCAGGCCGTTCAGTGCTTCGTCACGCACCCGCCGCGCCAGCTCGCCCGCCGGGTAGTCCGGCAGCACGCGACGGTAGAGTTCCAGATAATCCACCGCCACGCCTTGGCCGCGCAGGCGCTCGGCGAGGAATTCCCGGCCACCTTCGCCACGCAGGATCAGCGCCCGCGGCCCGGGCACCTGCAGGGCGCGGGCCAGCGCCGGCAGGGCCAGCAGCGCTTCGCTGTCGTCGCCGTTCTCCGGGTGGTGCACACGCAGGCCGTAGTCATCGAGGATAGCCGCGGTGGCCGCGCCGACCGCGAACCAGTCCTGGCGCGCCGGCGGTTGCGGCCAGTAGCGGTCGAGACGCTCCAGACCCAGGCGCGCGGCAGGCTTGCTGACCACCACCACGGCGCAGTAGCGGTCCAGGTCGAGCAGCAGGCTGCGCTGCTCGGAGGTTTCTTCCAGCGGCTCGATGGCCAGCAGCGGCAGGCTGGCGCTGGCCACGCCGTGCTCGGCGAGGCTGGCGGCCAGGGCCGCGCACTCGTCCTGCGGCCGCGTCAGCAGCAGGCGCCAGTGGCTCACTGCGGGCCGGCCTCGCCATAGACGGCGGCGAGGATATCGGCCGCGCCCTGTTCCAGCAGGTCTTCGGCGACCTTCACGCCCAGCGCCTCGGCCTCGGCCAGGGGCGCGCGGGCTTCGGCGCGCAGCAGTTGCGTGCCGTCGGGCTGGCCGACCAGGCCGCGCAGCCACAGCTGCTCGCCCTCGCGCACGGCGTAGCAGGCGATGGGCACCTGGCAGCCGCCGTTGAGGCGCTTGTTCAGCGCACGCTCGGCGGTCACCCGCAGCGCGGTGTCGGCGTGGTGCAGCGGCGCCAGCAGCGCGTGGATCTCGCTATCGGCGCTGCGGCATTCGATGCCCACGGCGCCCTGGCCGCCGGCCGGCAGGCTGTCCTCGACGCCGATGCTGGAGCGGATGCGCGCCTCGAAGCCGAGGCGGATCAGGCCGGCGGCGGCGAGGATGATGGCGTCGTATTCGCCGGCGTCGAGCTTGGCCAGGCGGGTGTTGACGTTGCCGCGCAGGAAGCGGATCTGCAGGTCCGGGCGGCTGGCCAGCAGCTGTGCCTGGCGGCGCAGGCTGGAGGTGCCGACCACGCTGCCGGCGGGCAGCTCGGCGAGGCTGGCGTAGGTGTTGGAGACGAAGGCGTCGCGCGGGTCCTCGCGCTCGCAGATGCAGTACAGGCCCAGGCCCTCGGGGAAGTCCATGGGCACGTCCTTCATGGAGTGCACGGCGATGTCGGCCGCGCCTTCCAGCAAGGCGGT
Source organism: Pseudomonas sp. NBRC 100443 (assembly GCF_030268185.1). Taxonomy (NCBI): domain Bacteria; kingdom Pseudomonadati; phylum Pseudomonadota; class Gammaproteobacteria; order Pseudomonadales; family Pseudomonadaceae; genus Pseudomonas; species Pseudomonas sp. NBRC 100443. The sequence goes on along the minus strand of NZ_BSQE01000003.1, from coordinate 78,785 downwards.
CTCCAGTTCCTTGACGAACAGGCCCTTGCCGCCGATCTTCGCCAACGGCGCATCGAGCAGCTTGTCGCCGCGGCTGGTCATCGGCAGCAGGCTCACGCGCAGGCCGGGATGGGCCTGCTCCAGGCGGGTCTTGACGTACTCGGCCTGCCACAGGGCCAAAGCGCTCTGACGGGTGGCGATTCGGATTTCGCGGGACGACATGGGCAATTCCGGACAAAGGACTGCCGGGGATGATAACAGGCTTCGGCGCCCAGGCTTTCCCCCCTGCGACGCCAAAGCAGGCTTTCGGACCATCCCTGGGATTGCGCTTCGCCAGCGAACCCTATCCGGCCTCTCGCTCCTACGAAAATCGCCTCGGCGCGCCTGCAGCCCTCAAAGGTTGTGCATCAAGCGGCGCACGCCGGCGACGTGGCGACGGCTCACGGTCAGGGCGTCGCCGTCCAGGCCCTTGAGGTAAAGCTGAAAATGCCCCAGCGGGGTGCGCTGCAGGCGCTCGATGCGCTCGCGCGAGACCAGGGCGTTGCGGTGGATGCGCACGAAGCGCTCGCCGAACTCGTCCTCCAGCGCCTTCAGCGGCTCGTCCAGCAGCACCTCGCCGCCGTCGTGGCGCAGGGTCACGTACTTGTGGTCGGCGATGAAGAAGATCACGTCCTCCAGGGGGATCAGCTCGATGCCCTTGCGCGTCCGCGCGCTGATGTGGCTGCGCGGGCCGGGGCCGCCGGCGGCCGGCGGCTTGGTCAGCGCCGCCAGTTGGATGCGGTTGGGCCTGGAAGCCTTCTTCAGGGCCTCGGCCAGGTCCTCGGCGCGCACCGGCTTGACCAGGTAGCCGACCGCGCTGACCTGGAAGGCCTCCAGGGCGAATTCATCGTGGGCGGTGCAGAAGATCACCGCCGGGGGGGCTTCGCGCTCGCACAGCTTGGCGGCGACCTGGAGCCCGTCCAGGCCGGGCATGCGGATATCCAGCAGGACGATATCCGGCTTCAGGCTGTCGATCAGCGCCAGCGCTTCTTCGCCGTTGCTGGCGGAGGGTTCGAGGACGCGGTAGCCGTCCAGTTGCCCCACCAGTCGGGCCAGGCGCTCGCGCGCCAGGGGTTCGTCATCGACGATCAGGACATTCATAAGCTCAGGCTTCCTGCATGAGACGCGCACATGGATAGCGTAGACAGGTGTAGTGCCGTCCGTCACGGCGTTCGACGCTGAGACTCGCTTTTGGCCCGAAAAGTGCCGCAATTCGCGCTGCGATATTCTGCAGCGCCTGCTTGGTCCCCTTCGTGGGCAGCGTCTGCGTCGACTCGTCGTAAGGGTTGCTCACGCACAGCTGGAACACACCGTCACGATAGTCCGCCTCAACCTTCACCAGGCCGCCTTCGATGCGCGGCTGGATACCGTAGATCAATGAATTCTCCAACAGTGGCTGCAGGGTCAGCTGCGGGATGGGCACGCCGTCGGGCACGCCGCTCACCTGCCAATCCAGTTGCAGCCGGTCGCCCAGGCGATACTGCTCTATGGAAAGATAGCGCCTGGCCAACTCCAGTTCCTCCCCCCAGGAAATTAAAGTCCCCGGCTTGGCCAGGCTGGCGCGGAACAGGTCCGACAGGTTCAGCACCGCCTGTTCGGCCTTGCCCGGGTCCAGCTCGATCAGGCTGGCGATGCTGTTCAGGCTGTTGAACAGGAAGTGCGGACGGATGCGCGCCTGCAACGACTCGATGCGCGCGCGCAGCTCGGCCTGTTCCTGCCTGCGCCATTGGCTCTGCAGATAAAAGTAGCGTAGCAACAAGGCCGACATGATGAGGGCGATCAACGCATGGCGCAGGTACAGGTTGACCTCGCCCTTGATCGACAGCGGCCCGCCCAGGGCGTAGTAGTCGGCCACCGCGGTGCAGCCGAGGGTCAGCAACACCACCAGCAGGCAGCTGGCCAGCCCCGCGCCCCACGCCGGCCAGCGCGCCAGCAGCGGCCGCAGGCGGCACAGCAGGCCGGCCGAGAGCAGCACTATCCACTGCACGAACAGCGAGGCCAGGGCCAGGCGCACCCAGTTGAAGCTGGGCGTCATCGGCTCGGCCAGCACCAGTACCAGCACCAGCAGCTCGGCCAGCAGGACCAGGCTGAACAGCGCTTCGCTCTGGCACAGTTCGGGAATGAAGAAATCGTCTTGGGTTGCCGGCTGGTCGCCGGTCTTGGCTTGGTTTGGCATCGACGAAGTTTCCGCAAGCCTCCACGCCTCGGCAAGCGGCTCGTAGCCTGCCGGGCGAATTCGAGCACCGAAATGTCGACTGCGCCGCGCCCGGGCGGGGCGCCCCTTGTCCTTCCCCCGCCACACCCGTCGCGGCGCACGCCGTTTTTGACCTTCAGCCTGCTATTATCGTCGGACTTTGCCCTTCCTGCAGGCGGCGAACGCGCCTGCCCGTTTCCGCGAGAGAGATCCATGAGCGTAGAGAAGACCAACCAGTCCTGGGGCGGCCGCTTCAGCGAGCCCGTCGACGCCTTCGTCGCCCGCTTCACCGCCTCCGTCGACTTCGACAAGCGCCTCTACCGCCACGACATCATGGGCTCCATCGCCCACGCGACCATGCTGGCCAAGGCCGGCGTGCTGACCGACGCCGAGCGCGACGCCATCATCGACGGCCTGAAGCAGATCCAGGACGAGATCGAAACCGGCAGCTTCGACTGGCGCGTCGACCTGGAAGACGTGCACATGAACATCGAGGCGCGCCTGACCGACCGCATCGGCGTCACCGGCAAGAAACTGCACACCGGCCGTTCGCGCAACGACCAGGTGGCCACCGACATCCGCCTGTGGCTGCGCGACGAGATCGACATCATCCTTGCCGAGATCACCCGCCTGCAGCAGGGCCTGCTGGGCCTGGCCGAGGCGGAAGCCGACACCATCATGCCCGGCTTCACCCACCTGCAGACCGCCCAGCCGGTGACCTTCGGCCACCATCTGCTGGCCTGGTTCGAAATGCTCAGCCGCGACTACGAGCGCCTGGTGGACTGCCGCAAGCGCGTCAACCGCATGCCCCTGGGCAGCGCCGCGCTGGCCGGCACCACCTACCCGATCCAGCGGGAAATCACCTGCGAACTGCTGGGATTCGAAGCGATCTCCGGCAATTCGCTGGACGGCGTGTCCGACCGCGACTTCGCCATCGAATTCTGCGCCGCCGCCGCCCTGGCGATGATGCACCTGTCGCGCTTCTCCGAAGAGCTGGTGCTGTGGACCAGCGCGCAGTTCCAGTTCATCGACCTGCCCGACCGCTTCTGCACCGGCTCCTCGATCATGCCGCAGAAGAAGAACCCCGACGTGCCGGAACTGGTGCGCGGCAAGTCCGGCCGCGTGTTCGGCCACCTCACCGGTCTGCTGACGCTGATGAAGGGCCAGCCGCTGGCGTACAACAAGGACAACCAGGAAGACAAGGAACCGCTGTTCGACGCCGCCGACACCCTGCGCGACAGCCTGCGCGCCTTCGCCGACATGGTCCCGGCGATCAAGCCCAAGCGCGAAATCATGCGCGAGGCGGCCCGCCGCGGCTTCTCCACCGCCACGGACCTGGCCGACTACCTGGTGCGCAAGGGCCTGCCCTTCCGCGACTGCCACGAGATCGTCGGCCACGCGGTGAAATACGGCGTGGACAGCGGCAAGGACCTGGCCGAGATGAGCCTGGAAGAACTGCGCAAGTTCAGCGACCAGATCGACGACGACGTCTTCGCCGTGCTGACCCTGGAAGGCTCGGTGAACGCCCGCGACCACATCGGCGGCACCGCCCCCGCCCAGGTCCGCGCCGCCGTGGCGCGCGGCCGGGAGCTGCTGGCCAAGCGTTGAGGCGTTAGCGCGTCAGTTGCGAAGGAACGCCGCTTCCCGTGAGGGGAAGCGGCGTTTTTTATTGTCTGCGCGCGGCTGTGAACGGTAGCGGCCCTGCCCGCGAATCGCGCGCAGGGCGCGCTCCTACAGGGGAATGGCGCAGGTGGGGCGGCGTAGGACCGCGAAACGCGCCGGAACGTCCGGCTATCGCGGAAAAGTTCCTACGTACCAGGAAGCACGGCTTTTCGTAGGATGGTGTTGAGCGAAGCGATACCCATCACCGCAACCGCATGGGTTTCGCAAGCTCAACCCATCCTACGAAAAGCGCTTCGGCGCAGCCGGCAAGACAGCCGCTCCCACCACAACCGGCGGGCACGGCTTCTCGTGCAGCCGGAAACGGCTGATCCTACGAAGCGCTTGGCTCCTCGGCGTCACAGAACTTCTGCAGCAACTGCAATTCCACCGGCCCCAGCCCGAGCATCCGCAGCGCCTTCTCTTCCTTCAACTGCCCAGCCTGGGAAGCCGGCAAACGTGCCGCCCTGGCCGCCAGGTTGAGCACCAGCGCCTTGCGCGAGAACACCCCGCTGCCCATGCCGTAGCACGCGGCGACCAGCCCGCGCAGCTCCAGCGGCAGGCGCCAGCGCGCGCGCAGCGTGGAGCCGAAACTGGCGCCGAAGGCCTTGAGGCTATCGTCGATCTCCTGGTCTTCCAGCGCTCCGCCGCGCCGGCACCACTCCTCCAGGGTACGCAGCACCGCGAGGTCGCCCAGGCAATGCAGCAAGCCCGCGGTGTAGCAGCGTGGCGCGTCGACGTCGAGGCTCTCGGCCAGGGCCTCGGCGGCATCCGCGGTGCGCTGGGAAAGCGCCCAGAACGCCGCGGCGCGCTCCTTCAGGCGTGGCTCCACAAGCTGCGCGGCGCGCTCCAGGCTGAGCCCCAGGACCAGGTTGCAGGCCTGGGCCAGGCCGAGGCGGGCCAGCGCCTGGGCGAGTGTCAGGCAGGGCATGCCGACGTGCCGCGCGGCGCTGTTGGCCGCGGCGATCAGGCAGGCGGTGATCTGCGGGTCGCGGCCGAATTCTTCCTCCAGCTGCTCCAGGCTGACACCCTCGGTGTTCAGGCAACGGCTCGCCGACTCGCCGACCTCCGCCAGCAGGGGCGCGCCCTCGGCGGCGTCGCGGGCCTCGGCGAGGAAGTCGGCCAGGCTGCCGGTGGGCTCCCGGGGCACGGCGCAGCTGACTTCCTGCCCCGGCTCCAGCAGCAGGCTGCGTAGGCGCTGGCGCAGGTCCTCGGCATTGAACGGCTTGACCAGGTAGGCGCTGGGCGCCAGCGGCAGCACCGCGCGCACGCTGGCCCCATCGGCCTTGGCGCTGATCAGGATGAAGTCCGGCGCATTTGCCCCGCGGCGGCTGCGGCGCAGGTGGCGGAGCAGGTCAATGCCGTCGGTGCCGGCCAGTTCCTGCTCGGCCAGCACCAGGGCGAAGGCGCGCAAGCGGCAGGCATCGATGGCCTGGTCACCGTCCTCGCAGTATTCGATGGCCGCGTCGCAACGCACGCTCAGCACCAGTTGGCCAAGCAGTTCGCGGTTCCAGGGGTCGGCGGCGGCAACCAGAACGGTCGGCGCGGCGCTGAGTGCTGTCATGGAGATCCTCTCGCAGATGCGCGCGCACCTTAACCGAGTCGCAAGGCGCCTGCCAGAGGGCAGCCCGGACGACATCGCGCGCAGGACAGGATAGCTGATGCGGCGCCGCTCTCCGATACGACCAAGGGGGTAGATGCGTCACGGCGCCGCAGCCGGAGCGGAACCCCGGAAAAAGAAAAGGCCCGCTTGCGCGGGCCTCTTCCGGCACTGCCGAACGAGCCGATCAGGCCAGTTCGTCGAAGCACTCGGCCAGGATGGCCAGGCCTTGCTTCAGCTGGGCGTCCGGGATGGTCACCGGCATCAGGAAGCGGATCACGTTGTAGTAGGTGCCGCAGGAGAGCAGGATCAGGCCCTTCTCGCGAGCACGCACAACGATCTTGCTGACCAGCTCGGCCGCCGGCTTGTTCACGTCGCCGCCTTCGAACAGCTCGATGGCGACCATCGAACCCAGGCCACGGACGTCGCCGATCACCTTGTGCTTGGCCTGGATCTCGCGCAGGCCGGCCTTCAGGGTTTCGCCAACGGCTTGCGAACGCTCCAGCAGTTTCTCTTCGTCGAACACCTTCAGCACGGCCAGGGCCGCGGCGCAGGCGATCGGGCTGCCGGCGTAGGTGCCGCCCAGGCCACCGGGGGCGATGGCGTCCATGATCTCGGCCTTGCCGACGACGCCGGAGATCGGGAAGCCGCCGCCGACGGACTTGGCGAAGGTGGTCAGGTCCGGGACGATGCCCAGTTGCTCGGTGGCGAAGAAGGTGCCGGTACGGCCAGCGCCGGTCTGCACTTCGTCGGCGATCAGCAGGATGCCGTGCTCGTCGCACAGGGCGCGCAGGCGCTGCATGAACGGCTTGGAGTTGACGTAGAAGCCACCCTCGCCCTGTACCGGCTCGATGATGATGGCGGCGATGTCGCGCGGCTGGGCGTCGTTCTTGAAGATGCGCTCGATGCTGGCGATCGACTCGTCTTCGCTGATGCCGTGCAGTTCGCACGGAGCCAGGGCGCGGAAGATGCCGCCCGGCATCAGGCCCATGCCGGCGGAGTACGGAACCACCTTGCCGGTCAGGCCCAGGGTCATCATGGTGCGGCCGTGGTAGGCGCCGGTGAAGGCGATCACGCCGGCGCGGCCGGTGGCGGCACGGGCGATCTTCACGGCGTTCTCGACCGCTTCGGAGCCGGAGGTGACCAGCAGGGTCTTCTTCGGGAAGTTGCCCGGCACGCGCTTGGCGATCTCTTCGGCCAGCTCGATGTAGGGCTCGTAGGCCAGCACCTGGAAGCAGGTGTGGGACAGCTTGGTCAGTTGCTCCTGAACGGCGGCGACCACTTTCGGGTGCAGGTGGCCGGTGTTCAGAACGGCAATGCCGCCGGCGAAGTCGATGTACTCGCGGCCTTCGACGTCCCACACGGTGGCGTTCTCGGCGCGCTCGGCGACGACCGGGTGGATCTGGCCCACGCCGCGCGGAACGGCGGCCTGGCGGCGTTGCAGCAGGGATTCGTTGGTTTTGCTCATAGCTTCCTCAGTGGCCGCTCATCGGTCGGCCGGGTCAAAGGATGAAGACGGGGAGAAGCCACTCGCGACAGCATACGATGATCGACTGTCGCGGCACTTGCGGCCCGCCGGGTGGGTTGTCCGGTGCCACCACCGGAAAACGCCGGCGCGGGGGTGGCTGCCGGCTCTTGCCTGCCACCCCCGCGCCCACGGGAAATCAGATGCCGCCCAGGCAGAGGTACTTGACCTCGAGGTAGTCCTCGATGCCGTACTTCGAACCTTCGCGGCCCAGGCCGGAGGCCTTGATGCCGCCGAACGGCGCGACCTCGTTGGAGATCAGGCCGGTGTTGATGCCCACCATACCGTACTCCAGGGCCTCGGCCACGCGGAACACGCGGCCCAGGTCGCGGGCGTAGAAGTAGGAGGCCAGGCCGAACTCGGTGTCGTTGGACATGGCGATCACGTCGGCCTCGTCCTTGAAGCGGAACACCGGGGCCAGCGGGCCGAAGGTCTCGTCCTTGGAAACGAGCGCGTTCTTCGGCACGTCGACCAGGATGGTCGGCTCGAAGAAGGTGCCGCCCAGGGCGTGCGGCTTGCCGCCGGCAACGACCTTGGCGCCCTTGCCCACGGCGTCGGCGATGTGCTCTTCGACCTTGGCCACGGCCTTGGAATCGATCAGCGGGCCGGTGGTCACGCCGCTTTCCAGGCCGTTGCCGATGTTCAGCTTGGCCACGGCGGCCTTCAGCTTCTCGACGAAGGCGTCGTACACGCCGTCCTGCACGTACAGGCGGTTGGCGCAGACGCAGGTCTGGCCGTTGTTGCGGTATTTGGAGATCAGCGCGCCTTCGACGGCGGCATCCAGGTCGGCGTCGTCGAAGACGATGAAGGGCGCGTTGCCGCCCAGCTCCAGGGACACCTTCTTGATGTCCTTGGCGCATTCGGCCATCAGCTGGCGGCCGATTTCGGTCGAGCCGGTGAAGGTCAGCTTGCGCACGATCGGGTTGCTGGTCAGCTCGCCGCCGACTTCGCCGGCGCTGCCGGTGACCACGCTGAACACGCCTTTCGGAATGCCGGCGCGCTCGGCCAGCTCGGCCAGGGCCAGGGCGGAATACGGAGTCTGCGAAGCGGGCTTGAGCACCATGGTGCAGCCGGCGGCCAGGGCCGGGCCGGCTTTACGGGTGATCATCGCCGAGGGGAAGTTCCACGGGGTGATGGCCGCGGTGACGCCGATCGGCTGCTTGATGACGATGATGCGCTTGTCCGGCTGGTGGCCGGGGATGGTGTCGCCATAGATGCGCTTGGCTTCTTCGCCGAACCACTCGAGGAAGGAGGCGGCATAGGCGATCTCGCCCTTGGCTTCGGCCAGCGGCTTGCCCTGCTCGATGGTCATCAGGCGGGCCAGGTCGTCCTGGTTCTCGATCATCAGCTCGAACCAGCGGCGCAGCTTGTTGGCGCGCTCCTTGGCGGTCAGCGCGCGCCAGGCCGGCAGGGCCTTGTCGGCGGCCTCGATGGCGCGGCGGGTTTCGGCGGCGCCCATCTTCGGCACGCTGCCGATGATCTCGTTGGTGGCCGGGTTGTTGACCTTGATGGTCTGACCGCTGTCGGCGTCCACCCAGGAACCGTCGATGTAGGCCTGTTGGCGGAACAGCTTGGCATCATTGAGTTGCATGACCAGTCTCCTTCGAGGAAAGCCATAAGCAGCGGGTCTACCTCGACTACCCCGCCTGCTCTTGTTGTCCGGGAAGCATTGGAGGGGCGCTCGCCCCACCCGTTCCATCGTCCCGCCGCGCCGCCCGCCAGGGGACGGCACCGGCGCTAGCGCAGGGTCGCCGATCGTCGCGCACGGGCGCGCGAAAACGGACCACGGCGGTAGCCGTAGCCGGTCAGGTCAACCGGGAGATCCATGGACGGGATACGCTGCGGAAACGCCACCACTGCAGGAATCGGCTGCTGCACGGCATCGCGCGCATTCGCCAGGCAGTACGGAAGTCGGTCATCCCACTGGCACGAGGCCGGGTACTGTGACGCCAATTCCCCTGTCTCCTGTTGTTGTGGTGGGCGTTTGAAATGTCAAACGCATCCTAGGGCCCCATCCCCCAAAGGGCAAGGGGTCGTTCGAAAAAACCAACGAAAGTACATGCCACCCGGCGCCTCCAGGCCAGCCCCGGCCGACGGGCGGCAGACCGATTTCGAATTAACCAGGGCCACGCCCGAACGATGGACGCAAGCCGATCAGATGCGTATGATTGCCGCCTGCCGCGCCAGCCGCGGCCATGCGCATCCGTAGCTCAGCTGGATAGAGTACTGCCCTCCGAAGGCAGGGGTCGTGGGTTCGAATCCCGCCGGATGCGCCATCCATATAAAAGGCCCAGGTGAAAACCTGGGCCTTTTTCGTTTCCCGCCGCCGCCCATGCGATCAGAACGGCCCCGAGTCCAATGGGGTTCAGTGCTATGCGGGCTTCATGCCATCGCGGGTGCCGGAACCGACATTGGCAAGGCTACCCTCTGCCTTCCTGCCGCATGCAGATAGCCAAACCCGCCTGAAACCACTCTTCCCAGCGCCTGTAAAATTTTGTCTATTCAGACGCCGCTATTTCAAATAATGTTGGTCCAATTCAAAAATCTCTAGCCAGGAGCACCGAATGGAAAGCCAATTCATCGGCTATGCCTTTCTGGTCGAGGCCCTGAAGCTGAAGGTCTTCTCGATCCAGCATTCCGCGGTGATCAGGCCTGTCACCCGACAGATCGAGCAACGAAAGGACTAAACCAGTCCTAGCCTGCTTAACCGAACAGCGCCGCCTGCCAGTGCTTCTCACTGACGATGGCCAATGAACAGCCACTCTCCCGCAGCTCCACCGCCTTCTTGATCTTGGTGCCATAGGTACTGTGGAGCCATTGCTCGTTCCCTATTTCGCCAACGACCAGGTAGTGGACCTTCTTGCTCACGCCGGGTGCGATCTGGCCTCCGCGCTCGATAACCAATGCCTCGCAGTCCTTGCGCGGACCGTAGGCCATGACGCCCGTGAACAGAAACAACCGCCCATTCCATACGAGCTCAGGGACGGGGCGATCGAGAGGCAGTGCATTCGAAGGAACGAAAGCGTTGTCGCTCGCCCTGGGTTTGGCTGCGCTCAAGCCTGCGAAGCTGCGAAGGATTTCCAGCAGCTCCGCGGACTCGTCTGCATCCAGCACGCCATCGGAGAGCATGTCCGATAGCCGGCGATACAACAGGTTGATCACCGGATCCTCGAGGTGCACGAGGTTGGCCGAGATCCAGTTCTCCAGAAACTCGGCCTCCTGCTGGTTGATATGCCCGTCTGCAGTAATACCGGCGGCCAGGCCCACCAGGGCGTCCGCAGAGCGCCGATCGATGCGCGCCTCATGGAAAAAGCGGCTGCCTTCGAATTCCCGATGCAGATCAACCATTGGCATCCTCTACTTCATCGCTGCCTCCAGGGCCGGCCAGCTTCGCCAGGTCGGAGGTGAACACCACCGTCATGCCCGTTGCCGAGCAAACCAGGGAGAGCTCCTTGGCGAGGTCGATGTGCAGATCCTCACCACGCAGGCCCTGCCATTCGGCCAGGTATCGAAAGGATCCGAACTTCTCAGGTTTCTTGAGGCGTTTCACGACACCGCCTTTCCACCCCAAGGGCGGCAACTGCCCTGCCAGGCAGGCCTCGGCCAACTGCGGCTCGGCCGCAGCACGTCTCCGGCCAACCTCCCAGCATTGGATAAACCCCCGGTCGGCTCCCTTCCAGGTCTCGTACCAATCCAGGCCTGAACGTAGAGGTTCGCTGATTGCACGATGGATGGTATTCACTTTGTAAATCTCCCCGTCCGTTACCCTCGCCAGGCAACGCTGAATTCGAGAAGCAGAAGATCTGAGCGCTCGCCTGACGGCTCTAGGTAGATAAAAGGCTACCGCGCCATGATCACGGGCACGTGCTTTTTCCGGTCCATGCAGCAATGGCCAGGAACACCTGTTCCCTGGGTAGATATTCCTGCTCCAAACGGCCACGCTCCTGCATGAACAGGTATCGATAGAAATCCATCTCACTGGGCAGCAAACCATCGGGAACTACAGATTGCGCCCTGGTCGGCTCGGTCACCGCACAGGCCGATGCATACCGGTCGAACAACGCCTGCTCCATCAGCAACGCAGCGACCGCGGGCTGATGAAGCCTTGCTCGCGCCAGCATCAGCAACCCCCAGGTATCCATGTCTCCCCAATATGCAACCTGTTTGTCGGCCAACCCTGGGGACGCCAGCCACTGTAGATCGAGCCCGGCCCCCAGTACGGCAACGGTGCCCGGCACCTCCGGCAGCAAGTGAATACACTGCTCGTTCTCCACTACGAGCAGACGCGAACCTGGCAGAGAGGCTTCGGCCAATTCAGCGGTGGTGAGCCTGAGCCGCTTGAAAGGCAAGAGCCCGACCTGTAGAGGAACGACCAGCACCCAGTGGCTACTCTCGTCGAAGGCATCCAGAAAGGTGGTCAGCCCCTGCCCGGACACTTCACCTTCGAAACGTTCATCGAGAAGCTTCGTCAGCAAGGTCGAGTTTCGTTCGAAGAACTTGGTATCCACACCGTGTTCGACCAACAGACGCAACGGACGACCCCGGGCGCATCCCGGAGATAGACGGGTAGCGAGCTGTGCAGTTGCGACCACCTCGTCAGGTGGTTTCGTCAACCACAGGCTGCGCTGGGCCACCAGCAACGAATGAAAGGAACTGTCCACCCGTTCGACCAGATACTCGAGTTGGGCGTATTCCCGACTGACGTCAGGATCACTCGCCGCAGCAATCCATTCGGATGGGTTATGCAAACGCCACCGCATGGGCAAGGAGATAGGGACCGCCCCTGCCCGGTAAGTGACGGACTCCCAGTCAACCACACCCACTTGCACCCGCCGCCAGGCCTCTATCAACGAAGTCATAGCGTTCAGCATTCAAGGCGAACCCCGCCTGGTTCCAGCCACCGCCGTTCAGCGACAACTCGCCAACCTCGATATCGCGGGCCTGGGTGAAGTGACTGCCGCTTGCCCGCAGTACCGCCACGGCATCGACATCCAGGGTCACGGTGCTATCGGTGAAAACCGCCTCGGCCAAGCGGGTAGCCATCACCCGTACGTTGGCGTTGATCACCGTCAGCGTTGCCGTCAGCTCTCCGTCGGCGCCCAGGTCCAGCAACGTCGTCGCGGCCTTAGCCTTTTCCAGGCCGGTGTTGTCGATGATCAGTTCGGCCTGCCCGCTCGACAGGTCATTCAGGTAAACCGTGCCGGCACTTCCATGCTGGGCATTTCGGCCGTAACCACCCCGAGCCTGCACGCGCTGAACCAGTGCCGCGCGGTCCACCTGTTGGAAATGCACGGCGATACGACCACCACCACCGCCACCGTAGCTGTAGTAACCCGTATCGCCACCTCCATTGGCCTGAATTAACGCTTCGGCCCCCAGTTCCAGCGTACCCACTCGCAAAAGAATCGAGCCGCCGCTTCCGGAACCGTAATAATTACCCTGGTACTGGCCGTTGGCCTGGATCAGGCCACCCAGCCTCAGCAATGGCGTTTCCAACACCAGTGCTCCGCCACCACGCGTAAAGTTGTTACTTGAACCACGACCACCGCTTCCAAAGTCCCACGGCTCACGGAAGTCACCGTAGGGGGTGTTGGTCGGGCCAGACTGGTAGAGGCCACCGGTACCGCCATGGCTCCCTCCCGTGTACGGGCCGATAACCAATGTTCCCAACCGCCCCTTGCCACTCACATCGATACGCGAGCTCGCGTCCACTTCGATCTCGTCGGCTTTGATGGCAATCGCCTGTGTAAAGTCCTCGGATGCCAAGGGTGTCGTGATAACCCCACCGCTAAGTACCCGGACCTTCTTCCACGTAGCGCTGCGATGCAAAGCGACCGTGAATCCCTCAACCACCAAGTCGGTCTGGGCACCGCCGAACGCCCCACTCATATCCAGCAGGCTGCCAACAAACTCATAACGCTTGGCGTCCAAGGCGAACCCTGCCTGGCTCCAGCCGCCACCGCTCAGCGACAACTCGCCAATCTCGATATCGCGGGCCTGAGTGAAGTGACTGTCGCTTGCCCGCAGTACCGCCACGGCATCGACATCCAGGGTCACGGTGCTATCGGTGAAAACCGCCTCGGCCAGTCGGGCAGCCATCACCCGCACATTGGCGTTGATCACCGTCAACGTTGCCTTCAGCTCTCCGTCGGCGCCCAGGTCCAGCGACGTCGTCGCGGCCTTGGCCTTGTCCAGACCGGTGTTGTCGATGATCAACTCGGCCTGCCCGCTCGACAGGTCATTCAGGTATACCGTGCCGGCACTTCCATGCTGGGCATGTCGACCGTACCGCCCTCGATCCGATCGAAACCGATGTCGGCGCCGGACACCAGGAAGGTGTCGTCGCCATCGAAGCCATACAGCGTGTCGAAGCCAGGACCACCGACGATCACGTCGCTATCCGGGCTACCCCTGACCGTATCGTTGCCAACTCCTACGTCGATCTCGTTTATGCCGATCAGCCGTGTCTCGGTGAAATCGAAATTGTCGTGGCCAGAGGTTCCCCGGATGCGGTTGAAACCGCCGTCGCCATCGATCCATTCGACTCGGGCATCGTTGCTGAAGCGTCGCAATCCGATCACATCGTCGCCGGGGCCGCCTTTGATACCGTCATGCCCATCACCGCCGATGAACAGATCGAACCCAGCATCGCTACCCTGCACAAGAAAGACGTCGTTCCCACCGGCTCCGTCCAGGGTGTCATCGCCGGCGCTCCCCAGGATTACATCCGCTCCTTGGGAGCCGAAAATGACATCCTCCCCGACGTGGCCCTCTATTCGTTCGATGTTGACGAGCGTCGTTTCACGGAAATCGAGGGAGGCCTTTGCCTTGGGATCCCCGGTTATGACGTTGCGCCCTTCGCCCCCATCGATCAGCTCGATACTCGAAGCCGGCGAGAAGGAGTGCAGGCGAATCCAATCATCGCCAAGGCCTCCCAATATTCGATCCTGGCCATCGCCACCGCTGATCCGATCGACGCCCTGGTCACCGTCGAACAGGAAGTCATCGTCACCACCGTTACCAGACAGGTGATCGCTCCCCAACCCACCCCTGATCACGTCCCTGCCCTGGCTGCCCATGATGATGTCATTGCCTGCCAGGCCATCGATAAGGTCGATGTTGCGCAACTCGGTTTCACGGAAGTCGAGCACGTCGCCCGCCTCCGTGCCTTCGATACGATTGCTTCCACCGCGCCCATCGATCAGCTCGACACGCCAGTCATAGGAGAAGTTGTTCAGGCGGATGACGTCGTTCCCATCACCACCCAGCAATTGGTCATAGCCGGCGCCGCCCATGACCCTGTCAGCGTGCTGATCCTCTCCGGTCACGATGAAGGTGTCGTCACCGCCTTCGCCAACCAGGGTGTCCTGTCCCATGCCACCGATGAGAACGTCGTCGCCGTCGCCACCGAAGATGAGGTCATTGCCCGCCCCACCATAGATGATGTCCGAACCAGCGGTACCATGCAGGACGTCATGTCCGTCCTGCCCCTCGGTCACAGGCGCCGCATCCCCTGCCACGACACTCCAGCGAATGCGGCTGAACAGCACCGGTTCACCTGCCGGTTGGCGCAACACCAGGCTGTCGTGGGACTGGCTGCTGATGCCATTGAGCACCTTGCTGAAACGCATGGTGTTCGTACCGGACAGCTCTATGTCATCGCCCTGCAACGAGGGCGTCGCCGTCGCCTCGAGCAGAGCTACTCCGGTATTGAGCAGTTCCGGCCGCAGAACGATGTCGACCATGCCCTCGGCATCGACCTCGCCGCGCGACAGCACCTGGTAATGGCAAACGAACAAGGTCTGCCCTTCCACCTCGTTGTCGCTGGTCGTCAGCAGCACATCCTGCGGATCTAGCCCGGAGAAGCCCGGATCGCTGCTGTGCAGTGGCAGCAGTTCCAGGCCTACCTTTTGAGGTCCATCGATCTCGCAGTCGTCCTCCCCGCGCAGGCGGATACGCTGTGGTATCTGCCAATTCTCGGCGGTGAAATACAAGTAGGGCGGTTGGTTGAGCAGACGTGCTTCACCCGGGTCGGTGACCGCCAGGTTGAGCATCACGCTCTGACCCGGCTTGGGCGCTCGGCTCAGGCTCACTTCTATTTCCGCCACGGCCTCGCCGTATTCATCCAGTTCCAGTGAGGTGAGGGGCGTGACCTGTACCTGGGCAGTGGAAGGTTGCACGGTGATGGAACAGCAAGCCTCGGCCTCGACCTGGCTGCTGGCATCGCGAATGATCGCCTTGATGCGATAGGTGCCAGGAGCCACGCCAGCCAGAGACCATTCGAAACTATCGCCGTCGCCATCCTCGTCCTCGGGGAGCCCGGATACGATCAACAGATCGCCGGCATACAGGTCGATGGTCGCCGAGCTGTCCGGGTCCGTATCGACCCACCGGATAGCCACGCTGCCGCCGCTCAGGGTCAGGTCCTGCTCCGGCGATACGAAGCTGAGCGTGGGAGCGTCATCCACACCATTTTCATTGACGAAAAAGCGTTGCCAGCCACCCCAAGAGGAAAACAACCCGGTGGCATCCACCGACCTCGCCCGCCACCGGTACCAAGTGTTATCGGTAAGCGCGAAACCCACGGTCCAATGAGGCTCGGTGCTGACCTGAGCAGCCAGCGGCTGGTCCCCTTGAGCGGCATAGAGTTCGAATTCGTAGCTCACCGTATCGCCATCGGGATCCTGGACCGGATGTACGGACAGGCGCGGTTCCAGTACTTCGATCCAGGCTCCCTCGGCGGGATTGTTGGCGACGGGCACGGGAGGTGGGGCCTGGAACTGGTTGACACGGAAGCGCCCCACGACCCACTCCGACTCCAGCTCTCCGTCACTGGCACGTGCCCGCCAGTAATAGACCTGGTCCTCTCGCAACTCGACCGGAACGGTCCACTGGATGGCTGCTTGCCCTGCGGAGAACCACTCGGAGTCGATACGCTGCGCGGAATCGAAGCGCTCGTTGTCATCCAGTTGGATGCGATACTGCAACGGCTGCCGTTCAGGATCCTGCGCCGCATCCAGGCGCAGCGTCAGCCCGACGGCTTCAGCGACCTGCTGGTCCTGGACCGGCCATGCCAGCCCCGGCGCGCTCGGCGCCTTGTTGCTCAGGCTCACGCCAAACAGGCTGGGCTCGCTGGGCGTCACGGCCCCATGAGGATCATGGGCTTCCACCAACCAGAAATAGAAACGGCCATCTGCCAGTTCCATAGGAGATTGCCAGGCGGTGACACCGTCGTTACCCGGCAGCAGACCGCTGACTTCCACTACCGGCAGGCTGAAATCATCGTCGTCTTCGTCATAGACGCGCACACGGTAGGTCAGCGGATCCTCATCCACATCGACGCTGTTGTTGAAGCGGAATACCGGGCGCGTATCCGACACCAGGCCCAAGGGCGTTGGATCCAGCAGCGTCGGCGCGCTCGGAGAATCGTTGGCGGTATTGATGAAGAAGCGCCCACCCAACCATTCGCTACTGCCCTTGGCGTGACTGACCCTTACACGCCAGTAGTAGCGACGATTGTCCTCGAGGCTCGCTCCCGGCTCCAGTTGATCGGCCTTGGCCACCCACTCGGTGGTGTTTGCTCCTTCGGCTATCGCATCGGACTTGGCCAGGAGCTGACTCATGGCCTCGTCGCCGTACAGTTCGAACCAATAGCTCAGGGGCTGCCCGGTGACCTGCGTCGGGCTGTTTCGCACCCGCAGTGCCGGATACAGATCCTCGACCTGGGCATTGTCCATTGGATCGTACAATTGCGGAGGTAATGGAGTCGCATCGGCCAGCGTAGGGTCGCTGTCGTTATGGAACTCATCGAGATCGGAAATTCCGTCGCCGTCATAGTCACCGGTGCCATCACGGTCCAGATCGCCGAAATGCTCCTGCTCCCAATCGTCGTCCATCCCATCGCCATCACTGTCCCCCATCCGGAACACCTGGATACCCACTGGCATCGTGGTCTCCAGCAACCCGTCACTGGCCTTGAAATTGACGACGTAACGCCCTGCCTGCCCTTGCGTGGGGGCCCAGAGGAATGTCCCCCGTCCCCGCCCCTCGTCCTTGAAGGAAGCCCCTACAGGAAGCGTCGCGACGGAAAGCTGTGGAACGGTTCCGTTGGGATCGCTGGCGCGCACCATGAAGCCGACCTGACCACCCTCGTGGACCGAGCGATCCATCACATGCTGGAAGACCGGCGGCTTGGGCTCCTGGGTCAAATCACCGAATTCGATGGCATATTCGCTGGCCGGCTGCGTATCGAACAGGTTCAGGTAGTAGTCGAAGGTACGCCCATCGGCGCTGCGCTCCTTGCTCAGCCAGGCGTTGGCAGGCGAAACGGCCGTACCATCGACACGCACTACCCGCCGCAATCCCTTGCTGCCGGCATAGGGATCAGGCACCCGGGCATAACCGAATCCCGGCTCTACAGAAACGACCAGGGTGCGCTGGACGGAACCACCTTTCAGTTGCGCCGTAAGACGCCGGACCGCCGTGCAATCCGAGCACGGGGCATTACGCGCCTCTCCCGCAGCATCGGACTCGAACACATAGAGGTCGTCGCCGACGAAGGCGAGGAAGTCGCGAATACGATCACGCGTAGGCAGATCGACCAGCACATCGCGCAGCAGGAAATATGTATTGGCCGCCTTGAGCAGAGAAGTCAGGCTGCCACCAAGCTCATCGGGATGGGTAAAGGATGCACTGAAGTCGATGAACTCACCGGACAGCGTGCTTTCCATGATCCAGCGACCATTGCGGTTGCGCCCGGGAGCTATGCGGCCGAAGTCCAACAGCAAGGAGGGCTCTGCCGGTGCTTCGTCAACGAAGCTCTGGGTAATTCGAAAGTTGATCGCTACTCCCATCTCATTGCCGATGATGCGGGGCTGGGCCGACTCCAGCTTGAGCCCGCTGACCTCGCCGCGACCACTGTTGCGAATCCGTACCCCCAGGGTGTAGGGCTCAGGGGCTTCGATATCCGGCGTGAACGCGTCGTCGGCGATGACATCCCGGGTCAGGAAGTAATCCAGCGTCAGTTCCGGCTGCGGCTTGACCACGATGGTGTCGGGCGTCACCGCCAGGGACTCGACCTTGCCGCCGGCGTTGTAGCTCAGGCTGGCACCCACGTTGTAGCGCTTTCCCGCCGCCGTATCACCGGCAGCCCCGGCTGCGGGGATGATCAACCAGCGCAACACGCCATTGGCAGATGCCGGCACCTGGCCATGGGTTACGGCTCCATCGGCGCCGGACTGCAGGCTGTTGACGTTCTGGGAGTCATCCAGGCGAATGAAGAAAGCGGCATCGGTGGCATCGGGGTCGGAACTGGCCTTGACCACATTGCCCAGGTCATCCTCGAAGAGGACCTGCACCTTCAATTCGTCGAGGACCATGGTGTCCAGACCATTGTTGATGCGCATGGTGGCTACGAAGGCCTGGCGCTCGAAGCTCAATTCCTGGGGAATCTCGAGCATCACCACAGCACAAAGCTGGTCGTTCGCCCACGCCCCGAATGCCCACAAGGCCAATAAGCCCGCCATCCATTGCTTGAACACTCTCTTCGACTCCCTGAAAGCAGATGTAAAACACCCGCCAAGCTAAACTCCGCATCGTCTGGAGTTGAGACCCAACAGACTCTCGCCAAGGGATCAGGAAATAACAAAGGCACCTGAAGTAGCAATTACAATGTCGTTTTATATGACACAGATAACGAAAATCGATAATCCGACAAATACTTCCTACATAGCCGAGGGAAATCCATCCGAGACCAAAAGATAAAAGCCTACAAATCGTCTGACAGACGCAAACGTACCAGACCTCGATCCCCTAAATAGTACAGATAAAGCCCGAACCTTCCGAAAACAACATAAAACGGCGGTCACCCAAGATCACTCTTGAGACCACAATCAAACCAATATATGAATTTACTTACAGTAGTAGTCGAGCAGACGAACCTGATCATCCTGGGAAATGCTCGCATATCTATTCAGCGTTTCCTTGACTCTCTCTGCATCGTCAAATGATAGAAACACACCAGGCAACGGATTATTTGAAAAGAACTCCAAGAAACTTTGCTGGTATTCCTTCTCGACAAAAAGTACGACTGGCTCCATGCGGGCCTGGTGGTTATCGATAAGCCACGCCGCCATTCTGGCGGGATCGGTGATTGTCGACCGCTCCAACCCTTGCCCGATCACGACCTTACCGGGGCCAACGAAGATCCCCGACAAACGTCCACTCAGCAGGTTGGTGGCGACCCTCTCGACTGGCGACACCAGCCATTCCCATGCCGACGCGCCCTGTCGGGCCAATAGCCATTCGCGCCCGCCAAATACCACATGGGCTCGCTCCAGATCGGCTTGCCCGATCTCGGTACATACCCGCCGGACCGAAAGAATGTCATAACCCGCCAGCAAAACGCCGGTCGGCAAACGTGCCTGCTGCAGATGCTCAATGAGTTGGCCGGTCGGAACCGACCATGCCCCATGGACACGCCCCTTTCCATCCACGTCGATCAACCGTTGCGGCAGTTCGGTCACCAGGCATGCGTCATCGGTCGTGGAGGAGGCGAAGACCTTACCCACAGCCGCGCACGCCAGAACAATGACTACCCCCCACCGGCTACTCCGCATTGAACTCATACCCCATGCGCCTGGCCGCCTGGTCGATGTAGTGATAGCGCCCACCGGTCACCAACTGGGCATCCTCCGTGCTCCGCAGGATCCTCGGCTGTATGAATATCATCAGGTTGTTCTTTTTCTTGTTGTTCCGATCACTGCGGAACAACGCTCCCAGTACTGGCACCCGTCCGAGAAACGGGACGCTGGCATTACCCTCCTGTTGCTCGTCCGAGATAAGCCCGCCCAAAACCAGGGTCTGACCATCCTCGACCAGAACACGCGTCTTCACCGAGCGCGTATTGGTGATGATGTCCTGGGCCTGGGCCACACGAGCGTTCGAAACGCTGGATATTTCCTGGGTAATGTCCAGCGTGACGGCATCCCCTTCATTGACCTGGGGCTTTATGGTCAGCGTGATCCCCACGTCTTTACGCTCTATGGTCTGGAAGGGGTTCTCCACTGGACTGGCAGCACTGGTAGAACGTCCCGTGACGAAAGGAACATTCTGCCCGACGACAATTTTCGCCTCTTCATTGTCGAGGGTGACCAGATTCGGCTTGGACAGGATATTCAGCGACTCGCCGGTCTCAAGGGCCTTGATCAGTCCCCGAAGAGAACCGTTGCGATAAAACCCCAGCGACAGGCCGCTGAGCAGGTTGGGAGCCTCGTCCGCCGCGCCTCCTCCTGTCCCGTCACGATACAAGGTGCCGCCGTACCACCCATCCCCGCCTTTTCCGCTGCTGCTCGTGCGCCACTCGACGCCCAGTTCCCGCCCCTGCGCCTCGGAAACCTCCACGATGACGGCCTCGACCAGAACCTGGGCACGGCGGATGTCCAACTTGCGAATGATGTGCTCTACCGCCTCTATGACATCCGGGGGACCGGTCACGACCAGGGCGTTCGTAGCCTCGCTGGCCTGTATGTTCACCTCCACCGAGGATTCCTGAATATTCAAGCCCTGTTTCTGGATACTGGAACTGATACTTTGAATGGCCGGCAATACATCGGCCGCACGCAGGTAATGCAAATAGAAGACTCGGCTGTTTCCAAGCCCCTGGACCTTACGATCCAGACGCGCCACTACATCCTTCACCTGCCGCCGCAATACCTCGTCGCCAGCAACCACGATGCTATTGGTTCGAACATCCGCACCAATGGAGAAAAAGCCCTCTGGCGTCTCCGACTTCGGTTTTGGGAATAGACCATTGAGCATCGTGAGGATGTCTTGTGCACTGGCGAACTCAAGAGCCAGCACCTCGGTGCTCACCGCCCACACACGATCCAGTTGCCCGACCAGGTCATCGATCTTGGAAATGTTCACGGCGCGATCGGCAACGATTATGTAGTTCCGTTCAGGGTAGGCCGCTATGTAGGCTGTCTGGGGAACCATGGGCTTCAACAGGTTCACCAACTGGACCGCGGAGACATTGTTCAACTTGAAGAGCTTCACGACATTATCGCCGGCACTGGCATGCTGCTCGCCAACCGGGATGCTGGATGACTTCGCATCCGCGTCGGGAACGACCTTGTATACGCTTCCTTCCTTTATCAGCGCATAGCCATGCACGCTCAATACCGAACTCAGCAATTGCCCAAGATCCGCCTCGCCGATGGCTCCACCCGTGACAACTGAAACCCGCCCTTTGACCCTGGGATCGATGACAATGTTCTTTCCTGTCTGATCGGCCACCCACTCTATCAGGGACCGTATATCCGCTCCTTTCATGTCCAGCCCAAAAGAACTGGAAGCCTTTTCTTCGGCATGCAGCCAAGCGCTAAATAAAGCCAGCACTAAAAATACAATACGCATGTTCAGTTATCCCCGGCCGCAAGGGATTTCAACCTGCTCAACTTTTCCGATAGCCTTTCACTATTAAGCGGTTCGAGTGTCGGCGAGGAAACTTTCTGCGCGACTGAAACAATTGGCTTGGACAACTCTTCCACATCCTGTTTTCGTTCGTCCAGACTCACACTTTCCAGAACTCCATTTCGCCTTATCAATACCCGACGCGACTGAACCGAAACCAGTTCAACACCAGGGAGCAGTTTGTCACCGGGATAATAGAGAGCTTGCGCATTCTCATTGCCTTCAATTACCGCAGCTGAACGTGACTCCTCGCTACCGGCGTAACTGGCCACCAGCTTTAGAGACAGATTGCTTTCCTTGACAGGTACAGTCTCAGCTTTTGGAGCCGGGCTACCGAAAAGCTGCGCCAACACTTCACGGTTTGGGGTCGGCTTTTGCCGTGCGACTTCACCGCCCGGGGACTGAGGAACGATTGCCTCATCGAGTTGCCGCTGCCATTTCAGAAAGCTGAACACATAGAAGGCTGCCACGGCGCAGAGCCCGCAGATCATGCTCGGCACGGCGAGCTTCGATAGCGCAATGTCGATTTTCATGCAGTTCCTTTTGCTTTCCCAAGAACAGCTCCTTGCCTGCCATCAGCCATTCAACCTTGCGGATAAAGACTGAAGCGTGAACCGACCAAGGCTTTTAAAGAAAACGGTTGTGCTCGTCACCCATACGCATGTGCAAATGATTGGCGGACGACAATTCTTTTAAACTCAGAACATTCAACAATATGCCCACCAATATCCCTACAAAGAAAAGCCCTACAAAATTGAATGAATAACCTTTATTAACCAACGACTATTAACCAACGACCACGCCACGTCTGTGCCATAGCAAACGTCATCATGCCCGGCATCCAACGCAGCCCTATTTGAAGACCCGCCGCCAGCAGCGAAGCATTCAAACGTCGCCATACGAAGCACGCTGTTGGTTCGAGCATGACCGGGAGCCCCACACAGGCGAAGGAAGAGTCGGGCGCTTCACATGCCCTGGGGCGAAACCAGAGCTGCATCCTGAACCGATAGAAGGGCCGGCGCTCCCAGCGGCAGGCCTTCTTCGTAAGCACCGGGCAACCATCCGTCGCCAGACCCCACCGCCTTTGCCACCCTGCCTCTTGCACTTCCAATATTATGGTATACCATCAGACCAAATCGCACAGAGACACCCAAGGAGTGCCCATGAGCTTCGAAATCCGCAAGATCGTCAGCTACGTCGAGGAAACCTTCATCGAGGGCGGCAAGGCTGCCGAGAAACCGGTGTCCATGGCCGGGCTGGCCGTGGTGATCAAGAACCCCTGGGCGGGCCGCGGCTTCGTCGAGGACCTCAAGCCGGAGATCAAGGCCAACTGTTCCGAGCTGGGCGCGCTGATGGTCGAGCGGCTGACCGCGCTGATCGGCGGCGCCGACAGGATCGAGGCCTATGGCAAGGCCGCCGTGGTCGGCGCCGATGGCGAGATCGAGCATGCCTCGGCGGTGATCCACACCCTGCGCTTCGGCAACCACTACCGCAAAGCGGTGGACGCCAAGAGCTACCTGAGCTTCACCAACAAGCGCGGCGGCCCGGGCACCTCGATCCAGGTCCCGATGATGCACAAGGACGACGAGGGCCTGCGTTCGCACTACATCACCCTGGAGATGCAGATCGAGGACGCGCCGCGCGCCGACGAGATCATCGTGGTCCTGGGCGCCGCCGACGGCGGCCGCCTGCACCCGCGCATCGGCAACCGCTACATCGACCTGGAAGAACTGGCCGCCGAGCAGGCCCAGTGATTCCGCGGCCAGTGCAGGAGCGTTCCATGATTCGGCTCACCGCTGAACATACACCGGCCGGCACCAGTTACCTGGCGACCGGCCAGGGCCAGCCCGTGGTACTGATCCACGGCGTGGGCCTGAACAAGGAAATGTGGGGCGGGCAGATCGTCGGCCTGGCCCCGCACTACCGGGTCATCGCCTACGACATGCTCGGCCACGGCGCCAGCCCGCGCCCCGAAGCGGGCACCGGGCTGGTCGGCTACGCCGCGCAGCTGCGCGAGTTGCTCGACCACCTGCAGATCCCGCAGGCCACGGTCATCGGCTTCTCCATGGGCGGCCTGGTGGCGCGCGCCTTCGCCCTGCACCATCCGCAGCGGCTGCAGGGGCTGGTGATCCTCAACAGTGTGTTCAACCGCAGCGCCGAACAGCGCGCCGGCGTCATCGAGCGCACCCGCCAGGCCGCCGAACACGGTCCCGACGCCAACGCCGAGGCGGCCCTGTCGCGCTGGTTCAGCCGCGAGTACCAGGCCGCCAACCCGGCGCAGATCGCGGCCATCCGCCAGACTCTGGCGAGCAACGACCCGCAGGGCTACCTGACCACCTACGAGTTGTTCGCCACCCAGGACATGTACCGCGCCGACGACCTGGGCAGCATCCAGGCGCCGACCCTGGTCGCCACCGGCGAGCTGGACCCCGGCTCGACCCCGGAGATGGCCCGGCAGCTGGCCGCGCGCATTCCCGGCGCGCAGGTGGCCATACTCGATGAACAGCGCCACATGATGCCGGTGGAGTCGCCGCGCCTGGTCAACCAGGTGTTGCTGGACTTCCTGCACCAGGCCCTGAGCCTGCCGAACCAGACCAAGGGGATAGTCGCATGACACTCGCCCGCTTCCAGATGTGCATCGACGGCCAATGGCTCGATGCGCTTTCCGGCAAGACCTTCGAAAGCCTCGACCCGTCCAGCGCGCAGCCCTGGGCGCTGCTGCCCGATGCCGCCGAGGAAGACGTCGAGCGCGCCGTGCAGGCCGCGCAGAAGGCCTTCGACGACCCGGCCTGGCGCAAGCTCAGCGCCACCGCCCGCGGCAAGCTGCTGCGCCGCCTGGGCGACCTGATCGCCGAGAACAGGGAGCACCTGGCCCAGCTGGAGAGCCGCGACAACGGCAAGCTGATCCGCGAGACCCGCGGCCAGGTCGGCTACCTGCCGGAGTTCTTCCACTACACCGCGGGCCTGGCCGACAAGCTCGAAGGCGGCACCCTGCCGATCGACAAGCCGGACATGTTCGCCTACACAGTGCACGAGCCGCTGGGCGTGGTGGCCGGGATCATTCCCTGGAACAGCCCGCTGTACCTCACCGCGATCAAGCTGGCCCCGGCCCTGGCCGCCGGCAACACCATCGTGCTCAAGCCCTCCGAACACGCCTCGGCGACCATCCTCGAACTGGCCCGCCTGGCCCTGGAAGCCGGCTTCCCGGCCGGCGTGGTCAACGTGGTCACCGGCTTCGGCCCGAGCACCGGCGCGGCCCTGACGCGCCACCCGCTGGTGCGCAAGATCGCCTTCACCGGCGGCGCCGCCACCGCCCGCCACGTGGTGCGCAGCAGCGCGGAGAACTTCGCCAAGCTGTCCCTGGAGCTGGGCGGCAAGTCGCCGAACATCATCTTCGCCGACGCCGACCTGGACAGCGCCATCAACGGCGTGGTGGCCGGCATCTACGCCGCCACCGGGCAGAGCTGCGTGGCCGGCTCGCGCCTGCTGGTGCAGCGCGAGATCTACGACGAATTCGTCGCCCGCCTGATCGCACGCGCCCAGCGCATCCGCATCGGCAACCCGCAGGAAGACGCCAGCGAGATGGGCCCCATGGCCACCGCGCAGCAACTGGCGGTGGTCGAAGGCCTGGTGGCCGCGGCCCAGGCCGAGGGCGCGCGCCTGCTGATGGGCGGCAAGCGCCCCGAGGGCCAGGGCGAAGGCTGGTACTACGAGCCGACGCTGTTCGCCTGCGACAGCCACTCCATGCGCATCATGCAGGAGGAAGTGTTCGGCCCGGTGGCCTCGGTCATCCCCTTCGACGACGAGGCCGAGGCGCTGGCCCTGGCCAACGACTCGCAGTACGGCCTGGCCGCCGGCATCTGGACCCGCGACCTGGGCCGCGCCCACCGCCTGGCGCGCGACGTGCGCTCGGGGATCATCTGGGTCAACACCTACCGCGCGGTCTCGGCCATGGCGCCGATCGGCGGCTTCCACCAGAGCGGCTACGGCCGCGAGAGCGGCATCGACTCGGTGCTGGCCTACACCGAACTGAAGACGGTGTGGATCAACCTCTCGCAGGCGCCCATGCCCGACCCCTTCGTGATGCGTTGAGGAACAGACCATGATCGAACCCGGAATCTACAAGGAAGTCATGGGCTCCTTCCCCTCGGGGGTGACCGTGGTCACCACCCTGGACGCCGAGGGCGGCATCGTCGGCATCACCGCCAGCGCCTTCAGCGCGCTGTCGATCGAGCCGGCGCTGGTGCTGTTCTGCCCCAACTACGCCTCGGACACCTACCCGATCCTGCGCGACAGCAAGCAGTTCGCCATCCACCTGCTGTGCGCCGACCAGCAGGCCGAGGCCTACGCCTTCGCCGGTAAGGGCAAGGACAAGGCCAAGGGCATCGACTGGCACCTGAGCGAGCTGGGCAACCCGTTGCTGTCCAAGGCCACGGCGATCATCGAGTGCGAGCTGTGGCGCGAGTACGACGGCGGCGACCACGCGATCATCGTCGGCGCGGTGAAGAACCTGATCCTGCCTGAAAAGGCGGTGACGCCCATGGTCTACCACCGCGGCAAGCTCGGCGCCCTGCCGCAGTTGGCCTGACCGTCCCGTCCTCGTAGGAGCGAGCAAGCTCGCTCCTACAGGTACAGGAGAAACACCGACGCAGGATGGCGTTGAGCGAAGCGATACCCATCACCAAGGCCGCATGGGCTTCGCAAGCCCGACCCATCCTACGAGAAGCCCCTCGGAGCAGCCGGCAGACAGTTGCTCCTACATGAAAGCAGGAGCATGCGATGAGCAACGAGAAGTACGACAAGGGCCTGGCGATCCGCACCCAGGTGCTGGGCGAGGCCTACGTGAACAAGTCGCTGGCCGCGGCCGACGACTTCGGCAAGCCGCTGCAGGAGCTGGTCACCGAGTACTGCTGGGGCCACGTCTGGGGCCGCGAGGGTTTGTCGCTGAAAGAACGCAGCATGATAAACTTGGCGATGATTTCGGCCCTAAACCGGCCGCACGAACTGAAGCTGCACATCCGCGGCGCCCTGCGCAACGGGCTCAGCCGCGAGCAGATCCGCGAAATCCTGCTCCAGGTCGGCATCTATTGCGGCATCCCGGCGGCGGTCGACAGCTTCCGCCTGGCCCGCGAGGCCTTCGCCGAGGCCGATGCCGAGACCCAGGGCTAGGCCGCTTCACCCTACGGACAGCCATTACCAGAGCGGACCACATGAAACGCTTGCCCCTCGACGATAGCTTCAAGGTCAACCGCAACCCCGTGACCCTGCGCGAGATTGTGCTGGACAAGCTGCGCGGCGCCATCCTCAACTTCCAGCTGCTGCCCGGCGACCGCCTGGTCGAGCGCGACCTCTGCGACCGCCTGGGCGTCAGCCGCACCTCGGTGCGCGAGGCCCTGCGCCACCTGGAGTCCGAGGGGCTGGTGGAGTTCGCCGACGCCAAGGGCCCGCGGGTGGCCATCATCACCCTGGAAGACGCCTGCGACATCTACGAGCTGCGCTGCGTGCTCGAAGGGCTGATCGTCCAGCTGTTCACCCTCAACGCCAAGGCCAAGGACATCCGCGCCCTGGAACGCGCCCTCGAGGAGAACCGCAAGGCCCTGGAGGAAGGCGACCTGCAGCAGGTGCTGGATTCGGTGCAGGGCTTCTACGACGTGCTGCTGGAAGGCTCGGGCAACCGCATCGCCGCCACCCAGCTGCGCCAGCTGCAGGCGCGCATCAGCTACCTGCGCGCCACCTCGGTGTCCCAGGCCAACCGCCGCGGGGCGAGCAACCAGGAGATGGAGAAAATGGTCGCGGCGATCAAGAGCGGCGACCCGGCGGCCGCGCACCAGGCCTCGGTGGACCACGTGCGCGCGGCGGCCAAGGTGGCGCTGGACTACCTGAAGTCCAAGCAGGAAGAGGGTGGCAAGGTCCGCGAGATCGCCACCCCCATCGTCCTCAAAGAGCCGCGCATAGGTCGCTGACGCCATGCCCGCCCCGCGCTTCTGCCCGCAGTGCGGCGGCGACCGGATGCAGCGCCGCCAGCCGCCGGGAGACACCCACGAGCGCCTGCTGTGCGGCGCCTGCGGCTACATCCACTACGAGAACCCCAAGGTCATCGCCGGCTGCATCATCGAGCGCGACGGCTGCTACCTGCTGTGCCAACGCGCCATCCCGCCGCGCCCCGGCACCTGGACGCTGCCGGCCGGCTTCATGGAAAGCGGCGAGACCACCGAGCAGGCGGCCCTGCGCGAGGTCTGGGAAGAGAGCGGCGTGCGCGCCGAGATCCTCTCGCCCTACTCCATCTTCAGCGTGCCGAAGATCAGCGAGGTCTACATCATCTTCCGCGCCCAGGCCCTGGAGATCGCCGACGCCTACGGGCCGGAGACCCTCGACCGGCGCTTCTTCGCGCCCGAGGACATTCCCTGGGAGCAGATCTACTACCCGGCGATCCGGCAGATTCTCGAGCGCTATATCGAGGAGCGGCAGGCGGGGGTGTATGGGATCTATATGGGGAATGACGATAGCGGGAAGATTCATTTCATTCGCTGAGCTTCCTGCGTCGCTTCCTCTTTTGTAGGAGCGAGCTTGCTCGCGAACGGTGCCACCCGGTGACTACGGTGTTTTTGGTTGACTCCGCTCCCTCTCCCTAACCCTCTCCCTGAAGGGAGAGGGGACCGTTCGGAGTGTTCGGGTGTTTCGGCGTTAGCCGGCTAGCACAGAGACTACCGACTG
Organism: Pseudomonas sp. NBRC 100443; assembly: GCF_030268185.1. NCBI lineage: Bacteria > Pseudomonadati > Pseudomonadota > Gammaproteobacteria > Pseudomonadales > Pseudomonadaceae > Pseudomonas > Pseudomonas sp. NBRC 100443. The sequence continues at coordinate 50,603 of NZ_BSQE01000003.1, read as the reverse complement.
AAACCACTCCTCCTCTCGGCACGGACAAGCCCCCTCTCCCTTCAGGGAGAGGGCTGGGGAGAGGGTTGCGGAGCCAATCCAGCACACCAGAGCCACCGGGAAACTCCGTTCGCGAGCAAACTCCTACGAAAACCCCCACCCTCAGGGCTCGACGCCCTCGACAATGATCACTTCCGCCCTAGCCGCCCCCTGCCGCTGCGCCCAGGCCTCCTGGTACTCCTTCGACCGATAGCACGCCACCGCCTGCTCATAGGAATCGAACTCGATCACCACGCTGCGCTGCGGCGTCGGGCGGCCTTCCAGGGCTTCGGAGCGGCCGCCGCGGGCGAGGATGCGGCCGCCGTACAGGGCGAAGGCCGCTGGCGCGCGGCGGGTGTATTGGCTGTACTGCTCGGGGTCTGTGACGTCCACGTGGGCGATCCAGTAGGCCTTCATGGCAACCTCTTGGCGATGGATATTTTGTGTATGATGGTATACCAGAATTTTCTGACTGCCACACCCCGGAGCCGGTCATGCCGTTCAATACCACCGAAGAAATCATCGAGGACTTCCGCCAGGGCCGCATGGTGCTGCTGGTGGACGACGAGGACCGCGAGAACGAGGGCGACCTGCTGCTGGCCGCCGAGTTCTGCTCGCCCGAGGCCATCAACTTCATGGCCCGCGAGGCGCGCGGGCTGATCTGCCTGACCCTCACCGAGGAACACTGCCAGCGCCTGGGGCTGGAACAGATGGTGCCGAACAACGGCAGTCCCTACTCCACCGCCTTCACCGTCTCCATCGAGGCGGCCACCGGGGTGACCACCGGCATCTCCGCCGCCGACCGCGCGCGCACCGTGCAGGCCGCCGTGGCGCCAGGCGCCAGCGCCGAGGACATCGTCCAGCCCGGGCACATCTTCCCGCTGCGCGCCCGCGAGGGCGGCGTGCTCACCCGCGCCGGGCACACCGAGGCCGGCTGCGACCTGGCGCGCCTGGCCGGGCTGACGCCGGCGGCGGTGATAGTCGAGGTGATGAACGACGACGGCAGCATGGCCCGCCGCCCCGAGCTGGAGGCCTTCGCCGCGCAGCACGGGATCAAGATCGGCACCATCGCCGACCTCATCCACTACCGCCTGAGCACCGAGCACACCGTGCGCCGCATCGGCGAGCGCGAGCTGCCCACAGTGCACGGCAGCTTCCGCCTGGTGACCTTCGAGGACCGCATCGAGGGCGGCGTGCACATGGCCATGGTGATGGGCGACATAGACCCCGCCGAGCCAACCCTGGTGCGCGTGCATGTCATCGACCCGCTGCGCGACCTGGTCGGCGCCGAATACGCCGGGCCGCCCAACTGGACGCTCTGGGCGGCGCTGCAACGGGTGGCCGAGGAAGGCCGCGGCGTGGTGGTGGTGCTGGCCAACCACGAGTCGTCCCAGGCGCTGCTGGAGCGCGTGCCGCAGCTCACCCAGCCGAGCCGGCCGTTCACCCGCTCGCAGTCGCGCATCTATTCGGAGATCGGCACCGGCGCGCAGATCCTCCAGGACCTGGGCGTGGGCAAGCTGCGCCACCTCGGCCCGCCGCTGAAATACGCCGGCCTCACCGGCTATGGCCTGGAAGTGGTGGAAAGCCTGCCCTTCGACGACTGGAAGCCGGCAACCGGGGCCTGACCACCGGTCGGCCGATGCTGGCCGCCGGCCAGCTTGCCGGCGCCCGGACATGTGGATAAAGGCTAGAAAAATCAGTCGATTGCCGCCACCGGGCGGCAGCGGAAAAGCCGCCAGGGACGGCGCCAAGCGGCAATCCACGGGGCCTGGAACGGGGCGAAGGCTTGCAGAAAGTTTGGAATACCATAATATGACATTCCGTAGGCCGACGATTGTTCCGCCGCCCCGAACACGGGCAGCCCGGACGACGCCCCGGACAAGGCCGACCCTGACAGGCCCGGATGGCCACTGCTCCTGATGGGCAGGCATACACCGCCTGCCCGCGCACAAACACAACAACGAGGGCATGTACATGGTGTTCAAGAAACGTGCAGTCGCGGCGACTCTCGCCGCCATCCTGGGCCTGGCCGGCACCGCCGCCAGCGCCGCCGACGCGATCAGCTTCGTCAGCTGGGGCGGCACCACCCAGGACGCCCAGAAACAGGCCTGGGCCGAGCCCTTCAGCCAGGCCAGCGGCATCCGCGTGGTACAGGACGGCCCCACCGACTACGGCAAGCTCAAGGCCATGGTCGAAAGCGGCAACGTGCAGTGGGACGTGGTGGACGTGGAGGCGGACTTCGCCCTGCGCGCCGCCGCCGAAGGCCTGCTGGAGCCGCTGGACTTCAACGTGGTCAAGCGCGAGCGCATCGACCCGCGCTTCGTCTCCGACCACGGCGTCGGCTCCTTCTACTTCTCCTTCGTGCTCGGCTACAACCAGGGCAAGGTCGGCGGCAACGCCCCGCAGGACTGGAGCGCGCTGTTCGACACCAAGACCTACCCGGGCAAGCGCGCCCTGTACAAGTGGCCGAGCCCCGGCGTGCTGGAACTGGCCCTGCTGGCCGACGGCGTGCCCGCCAACAAGCTCTACCCGCTGGACCTGGACCGCGCCTTCAAGAAGCTCGACAGCATCAAGAAGGACATCGTCTGGTGGGGCGGCGGCGCCCAGTCCCAGCAACTGCTGGCCTCCGGCGAGGCGACCCTGGGGCAGTTCTGGAACGGCCGCATCTACGCCCTGCAGCAGGACGGCGCGCCGGTGGGCGTGAGCTGGAAGCAGAACCTGGTCATGGCCGACTTCCTCGTGGTGCCCAAGGGCTCGAAGAACAAGGACGCGGCCATGAAGTTCCTCGCCGAGGCCTCCAGCGCCAAGGGCCAGGCCGACTTCGCCAACCTCACCGCCTACGCCCCGGTGAACCTCGACAGCGTCGGCCAGCTCAAGGGCGACCTCGCCCCCAACCTGCCGACCGCCTACGCTAAGGATCAGATCACCCTCGACTACGCGTACTGGGCCAAGAACGGCCCGGCCATCGCGGCACGGTGGAACGAATGGCTGGTCAAGTGAAAATGACGGCCGTTCCCCACGGCCGCTCCACGCCCGTCGACGGCGCCGCGCGCGCCGCCGACGCGGTGCAAGCGAGGTCGCCGATGAAGCCGCAAGGCGTGTCGCCCTGGCGCGGTTCGGCCAAGCTGCTGCCGGCCCTGCTGTTCCTCGGCCTGTTCTTCCTCGCCCCGCTGGTGGGGCTGCTGCTGCGCGGCGTGCTCGAACCCACCCCGGGCCTGGACAACTACGCCCAGCTGTTCGCCAACTCGGCCTACACCCGGGTGCTGTTCAACACCTTCGCGGTCGGCGCGCTGGTCACCCTGATCAGCCTGCTGCTGGGCTTCCCCCTGGCCTGGGCGATCACCCTGGTGCCGCGCGGCTGGGGCCGCTGGCTGCTGAACATCGTGCTGCTGTCGATGTGGACCAGCCTGCTCGCCCGCACCTACTCCTGGCTGGTGCTGCTGCAGGCCTCGGGGGTGATCAACAAGGTGCTGATGGCCCTGGGCATCATCGACCAGCCGCTGGAGCTGGTGCACAACCTCACCGGCGTGGTGATCGGCATGAGCTACATCATGATCCCGTTCATCGTGCTGCCGCTGCAGGCGACCATGGCGGCCATCGACCCGATGGTGCTGCAGGCCGGCTCGATCTGCGGCGCCAGCCCCTGGAGCAACTTCTTCAAGGTGTTCCTGCCGCTGTGCCGGCCGGGGCTGTTCTCCGGCGGGCTGATGGTGTTCGTCATGTCCCTGGGCTACTACGTGACCCCGGCGCTGCTGGGCGGCGCGCAGAACATGATGCTGCCGGAATTCATCGTCCAGCAGGTGCAGTCCTTCCTCAACTGGGGCCTGGCCAGCGCCGCCGCGGCGTTGCTGATCCTGATCACCCTGGTGCTGTTCTACGTCTACCTGAAAGTGCAGCCGGAATCCCCGGTCGGCGCCAGTAACGCGAGGTAAGCCGCCATGCTGCTCTCCCCCAACGCCATGGGCCCGCGCCTGCGCGGCGGGCTGTACCTAACCACCGGCCTGATCGCCGCCTTCCTGCTGCTGCCGATCGTGTTCATCGTGCTGCTGTCGTTCGGCTCCTCGCAGTGGCTGGTGTTCCCGCCGCCGGGCTGGACGCTGAAGTGGTACGTCCAGTTCTTCGCCAACCCCGAGTGGATGGACGCGGCCCTGGCCAGCCTCAAGGTCGCGGTGCTGACCACCATTTGCGCGGTGGCCCTGGGCCTGCCCACCGCCTTCGCCCTGGTGCGCGGCAGGTTCCCCGGCCGCGAGCTGCTCTACGGCCTGTTCACCCTGCCGATGATCGTGCCGCTGGTGATCATCGCCGTGGCGGTGTACGCGCTGTTCCTCAAGCTGGGCTACACCGGCACGCTGTTCGCCTTCGTGGTCAGCCACGTGATAGTCGCCCTGCCCTTCACCATCATCTCGATCATCAACTCGCTGAAGCTGTTCGACCAGTCCACCGAGGACGCCGCGGTGATCTGCGGCGCCTCGCGCCTGCAGGCGGTGTTCAAGGTGACCTTCCCGGCCATCCGCCCGGGCATGGTCGCCGGCGGCCTGTTCGCCTTCCTGGTGTCCTGGGACGAGGTGGTGCTCAGCGTGATGATGGCCAGCCCGACCCTGCAGACCCTGCCGGTGAAGATGTGGACCACCCTGCGCCAGGACCTGACCCCGGTGATCGCCGTCGCCTCGACGCTGCTGATCGGCCTGTCGGTCCTGGTGATGCTCGCCGCCGCGCTGCTGCGCCGGCGCAATGAAGTCAGCGCCTGAGCGCGAGGAGTCAGACAATGAGTGCCGTCATTCAAGAAACCGCGCAGGGCGGGACCCTGGTCAGCCTGCGCAACCTGAACAAGCACTACGGCGACTTCACCGCCGTGGACAACATCAACCTCGACATCCGCGATGGGGAATTCCTCACCTTCCTCGGCTCCAGCGGCTCGGGCAAGAGCACCACGCTGTCGATGCTGGCCGGCTTCGAGACGCCCAGCAGCGGCGAGATTCTGGTGGAAGGCCAGTCGCTGGTGAACGTGCCGCCGCACAAGCGCGACATCGGCATGGTGTTCCAGCGCTATTCGCTGTTCCCGCACCTGTCGGTGCGCGACAACATCGGCTTCCCGCTGGACATCCGCAAGCAGAAGGGCGACGCCCGCGAGCGCCGCGTCGACGCCATGCTCAAGCTGGTGCAGCTGGAGAAATTCGCCCAGCGCCGCCCGGCGCAGCTCTCCGGCGGCCAGCAGCAGCGCGTGGCCATCGCCCGCGCGCTGGTCTACGAGCCGCGCATCCTGCTGATGGACGAGCCCCTGGGCGCGCTGGACAAGAAGCTGCGCGAAGACCTGCAGGACGAACTGCGCCACCTGCACCGCCGCCTCGGCATCACCATCGTCTACGTCACCCACGATCAGGAAGAGGCCATGCGCCTGTCCCAGCGCATCGCCATCTTCAGCCACGGCAAGATCGTCGGCCTGGGCAGCGGCTACGACCTCTACCAGAACCCGCCGAACACCTTCGTCGCCTCCTTCCTCGGCAACTCCAACTTCCTCCGCGTGCAGGCCCAGGGCAACGCCGCGGCGCGCTTCGAGAGCGCCAGCCTGGCCATCCGCCCCACCGGCGGCCTGCGCGAAGGCCAGGACCTGGTGTTGATGATCCGCCCGGAAAAGGCCCTGGCCCTGAGCGCCGAACAGGCCGCCGCGCAGCCCCTACAGGCCGGCTGGAACGAAGTGGGCGCGACCGTGCAGGAAGTGGTGTTCCTCGGCGAGAGCCAGACCTGCAGCGTGACCACCGTGGGCGGCACCCAGCTGACCCTCAAGGCCCTCTCCGGCGGCCAGCCGCTGCACCCGGGCAGCCCGGTGCGCGTGCGCTGGGCCGCGGCCGACGCCTGCGTCTACAGCCAGTGGAACGAAAGCGACCTGGTAAAGGGCGCGCACTGACCCTTTGAAGTCCCTTGCGCCCCCGGCCGTTGTGGCGGCCGGGGGCTTTTTTTGCCTGCTGCATTCCCCTGTAGGAGCGCGCCCTGCGCGCGAAATCGCGGGCAGGGCCCGCTTACCTACCTCCCAGCAAATATGACCCCCGTAGGATGGGTTGAGCGAAGCGATACCCATCGCCGTGGCAGCATGGGTTTCGCCAAGGCTCAACCCATCCTACGAAAAGCGCCTCGGTGCAGTCGGCAAGACAGTTGCTCCTACAGATTGCCGGGAGGCACGGCACGCCCCGTAGAAGCGGACCTTGTCCGCGATAGCCGGAACCACCGGCGCGCCTCGCGGATGAGATCCGCTCCTACGCTGCCCCACCCCCGCCATTCCCATGTAGGAGCGCGCCCTGCGCGCGAATCGCGGGCAGGGCCCGCTCCTACAAATTGCCGGGAGGCACGGCATTCCTCCCCCCCGTAGGAGCGGACCTTGTCCGCGATAACCGGAACCACCGGCGCGTTTCGCGGATAAGATCCGCTCCTACGCTGCCCCACCCCCGCCATTCCCCTGTAGGAGCGCGCCCTGCGCGCGAATCGCGGGCAGGGCCCGCTTGGCGAACCGCATGGCACGGCGTTTGTTCGCGAGCAAGCTCGCTCCTACGAAGGGCGCCTCGGCGCAGCTACAGGTCGATGCCAAGTCTCCCGTCCATGCCTGCCCGCCAATCCCACGCCCTTTCCCACAGACGAAAAAAAGCCCCGCCAGAGCTGCTCTCGGGGCGGGGCGGAGAGTGGTACGAGGAATCAGTCGGCCAGGCCCAGACGACCCTGCTGCAGGCTTTCGCGGGCCCGGCCGCGGGTGGCCAGGCAGTAGTACAGCGGGCAGGTCACCAGCAGGCCGGCCAGCCAGGACAGGTCGGCGCCTTCCAGGTAGTTGGCGTAGGGCCCGACGTAGAGCGCGGTGTTGGCGAACGGCAACTGCACCAGGATGCCGATGGCGTAGGCGATGATCGCGTGCGGGTTGAAGCGCCCGTAGATGCCGCCGTCGGCGCGGAAGATCGAGGCGATGTCGTAGCGCCCGCGCTTGACCAGGTAGAAGTCGATCAGGTTGATGCAGGCCCAGGGCACCAGGACCAGCAGCAGGGTGAGGATCAGCCCGATGAACTGCGAGATGAAGTTCGCCGAGGCGCTCAGCGCCACCAGGCAGCTGCCGGCCAGCACCAGCGAGGACAGCGCCACGCGCAGGCGCACGCTGGGCGTCCAGGCGGCGGCGAAGGTCTGGATCGAGGTGACGATGGAAAGCACCGCGCCGTACAGGTTCAGCGCGTTGTGGCTGATGATGTTGAGCAGGAACAGCACCATCAGCGCCGGGCCGAACACGCCGGTGGCCTGTTTCACCGCGGCCATGGCATCGGTGCCTTCGGGCGTGGCCAGCACCGCCACCGCGCCGAAGCTGAACGACAGGCTGGTGCCCAGCACAGCGCCGAAGAAGGTGGCGAAGAACGGCCTGGCGATGCCGACGCTGGCCGGCAGGTAGCGCGAGTAGTCCGAGGTGTAGGGCGAGAAGCTAACCTGCCAGATGATGCCCAGGCACAGGGTGGCGACGAAGCCGGAGAGGTTGAAGCCGCCACGGCTGAAGAAGTCCGCCGGCAGCTGCTGGCAGAAGATCCAAACGAAGCCCACCAGCAGCGCGCCGCCCATCACCCAGGTGCCGATGCGGTTGAGAGTGTGGATGAAGCGGTAGCCGATCACGCCGATGGCGGTGGCGCCCAGGGCGCCGAGCAGGATGCCCGCCGGCAGCGGCACGGCCGGGGCGATGCTGTGGATGGATTCGCCGGCCAGGACGATGTTGGAGATGAAGAAGCCCAGGTAGATCAGCGCGGTGAAGAACACGATCAGCAGCGCGCCGTAGCGGCCGAACTGGCCACGGCTCTGCACCATCTGCGGAATGCCCAGCTGCGGCCCCTGGGCCGAGGCCAGGGCGATGCCGACGCCGCCGAGCATGTGCCCGAGGAAGATCGCCACCAGCCCCCAGAGTAGGTCCAAGTGGTAGACCTGGACCACCATGGCGCCGGTCACCACCGGCAGCGGCGCGATATTGGTGCTGAACCACAGGGTGAACAGGTCGCGCGCACGGCCATGGCGCTCGGCCGGGGGCACGTAGTCGACGGTGTGGTTCTCGATGAGCGGGGTGGACTCGGTATGGGACATCTTCTGGCTCGCTGCGGATGGCCGGGCGCGGGCGCGGAGCGGCCGGCCACGAGGCCGACGGCGTTCCACTGCGGGCGCGGACAGTCGGGAATCGGGGTTGCGGGATCAGGCCGCGGGCGGCCTGGCGCCGGACCGGCGGTCCAGGGGCGGGTGCAACCTCGGGGAATCATCGAGCCAGGCCCGGTCGGGGGCGCGGCGGGGGAACATCATGCACAGCATCTTCTTGTCTTCTTTGTACGAAAGCTACGTATGTATTTGCCTTGGGCAGCAAGCCCCGGAAAGGGCCGGCAGGCATGTCCAGGCGAAGACCATATTATGGTATTCCAAGATTCCGGCAAGCCTTTTCCCCGTCAACGGCTCCGACCATGGTCTATCCTGGCATCCCTCCCGGCATCCAACCGAAGCCTTAGAGCCCAGTCCACATGCGGGTTCCAGCCGCCTGCACGACGTTCGTCGGCAACCGACTGGCGGTCATCCAGGGGCTTGAACTTTCAATAATACGGTATACCATCAGACGAAAATAATTCCTCAACCGCCAGCCCCCGTGGCAGCAGGTACCCGCAATGATCGACGCCAACCTCTACAAGCAAGTCATGGGCTCCTTCCCCTCCGGCGTGACCGTGATCACCACCCTGGACGAGGACGGCCAGCTGGTGGGCCTGACCGCCAGCGCCTTCAGCTCGCTGTCGATGGACCCGGCGCTGGTGCTGTTCTGCCCCAACTACACCTCCGACTCCTACCCGGTGCTGATCCGCCGCAAGCAGTTCGCCATCCACCTGCTCTCCGCCGAGCAGCAGCGCGAGGCCTACAGCTTCGCCAAGAAAGGCAAGGACAAGGCCCAGGGCATCGACTGGCAACTGAGCGAGCTGGGCAACCCGCTGCTGGAAGGCGCCACTGCGGTGATCGAGTGCGAGTTGTGGCGTGAGTACGAGGGTGGGGATCACGCGATCATGGTCGGCGCGGTGAAGAACCTGGTGGTGCCGGAACAGCGGGTGCAGCCGATGGTTTATTGCCGTGGGAAGATGGGGGCGTTGCCGGCTTTGGCGTGACGCCGATTGCCAGCGAGCTTGCTCGCGAACGGTGTTTCCCGGGGCGTAGGTGCTGGGTTCAAGAGCGCCCTCTCCCCAACCCTCTCCCGCAAGCGGGAGAGGGGGCTGTCCTGAGCGCCGGTTTCGCTCGGCCTTCTGAAGGGGCGTTCCGGTGCGCTTGGATGTTTCTCTGGACGAATCGCGGACAGAGTCCGCTCCTACGCCCATGCGAGCAACTGTCTTGCCGGCTGCGCCGAGGTGCTCTTCGTAGGATGGGTTGAGCTTGCGAAACCCATGCGGCCACGGTGATGGGTATCGCTTCGCTCAACCCATCCTACGGGGGTGTTGCCGGAGGGCGAGCGGACCTTGTCCGCGATTGGACTCACCGGCTACGCCGGACACCCCGGTGGCACGAACAGCCCCCACCACCTCGATCAGGTCCTGAACCGCGACACCAGCCGATTCAGCTCCTCCGACAGCCCATTCAACGTCTGCGCATCCCCCCGCGTGGCCTCCGCCAGCCCTGCCACTTCCTGGGCGTCGCGGTGGATCTGGGCGATGTGCCGGTTGATCTCCTCCGCTACCTGGTGCTGCTCTTCCGCCGCCGTGGCGATTTGCGCGTTCATGTCGCGGATCACGTCCACCGACTCGCGGATGGCGCCGAAGCAGGCGCGGGCCTCGCGGATGGAGCCGACGGTGCGCTGCGAGGCTTCCAGGCTGGATTGCATCTGCCGGCCGGTATCGTGGGTGCGGCGGGCCAGGTTACCCAGCAGCGCGTCGATCTCGCCGGTGGATTCGGCGGTGCGCCGCGCCAGCGCGCGGACCTCGTCGGCCACCACCGCGAAGCCGCGGCCCTGGTCGCCGGCGCGGGCCGCTTCGATGGCGGCGTTGAGCGCCAGCAGGTTGGTCTGCTCGGCGATGGAACGGATGGTGCCGAGGATCGACTGGATGTCGTTGCTGTCCTGCTCCAGTTGGCGCATGGCGCTGGCCGAGCCGGCGATTTCCTCGCTCAGGCGGCCGACGCTGTCCACCGCTTCGTCGATCTGCTGCTGGCCGTCGTGGGCCTGGCGCTGGCCGCTGTCGGCGGAAGTCGCCGCCTGGCTGCAGGAGCGCGCCACCTCGTTGGCGGTCATGACCATCTCGTTGAACGCCGTGGACACCATGTCCACCGCCTCGCGCTGGCGCGCCGCGGCCTCGGCCAGGGCCTGGGAGGTGCCGCTGGCGCTGCCGGCGCTCCGGTGGATGCCGGAGGCGGCCTGGCCGATGTGCTGCACCAGGCGGCGGATGGCCTCGAGGAACTGGTTGAACCAGCCGGCCAGCTGCGCCGTCTCGTCGCGGCCGCGCACCGCCAGGCGCCCGGTCAGGTCGCCGTCGCCCTGGGCGATGCCTTCCAGGCCGTCGGCCACCGCGCGCACCGGGCGCACCACCAAGCCGGCGAACACGGCGCCGACGCCGGCGAAGCCCAGCGCTATCACCGCGGCGATCAGGCCGACCAGCCAGGTCAGGCGCGTCGCCCCGGCCATCACCTCGCTCTCCTTGATCAGGCCGACGAAGCGCCAGCCCAGGCCCTCCGACGGCCAGACGTTGGCCAGGTAGCGCTCGCCGTCGATCTCCACCTCCACCAGGCCCTTGTCGGCGCTGGCCAGGCTGGCGTAGCCGGCGCCCAGCTCGCCGAGCTTCTTGAAGTTGTGCTCCGGCTGGTGCGGGTCGACCAGCACGGTGCCGTCGCCCTCCATCAGCATCAGGTAGCCGCTGTCGCCCAGGCGGATGCCCTTGACGATGTCGGTCAGGCGCTTGAGCGAGACGTCGATGTTGACCACCCCGCCCTGCTCGCCGAGGCGGTTGGCGAAGGTGCGCACGCTGCTGACCAGCACCACCTTGTCCGCAGCCCAGTAGTAGGCATGGGTGCGCAGGGTGCGGCCCGGCTGGGCCATGGCCGCCTGGTACCAGGGGCGGCTGCGCGGGTCGTAGCTGGCCAGCTTGTCGTCGCCCGGCCAGAAGGCGTAGCCGCCGTCGCGGGTGCCCAGGGACACGTAGGCGTAGTCCGGGTGGCTGTGGGCCAGGCCGGCGAACAGGTCGAACACCTGGCGGTCCAGCTCCCCGGCCGGGTGCTGCGCGGCGTCGGCGCCGATGTACTGCTTGAGGCTGCCGTCGATGGCCTGCAGCTGCGGGTGGGCGGCCAGGTACTCGACGTTCTGGGCGATGCCGTCGAAGAACAGCTGCATGGCGTTCTCCACCTGGCGGATTTCCCGGCTGCTGCTGTCGATGAAGCCTTCCCGCGCCTCGCCGCGCAGGTTGAAGATCACCAGCACGGCGACCAGCAGCACCGGCAGGCTGGCGATGGCGGCGAAGGCCAGGATCAGTTTCTGTTTGAGGTTCATCCTTAACTCCTTGGGGTGGCGCCGGGCAGAAACGCCTTGCAGATATTCCGTATTATGGTATACCAATAAACCACGGACACCCAGCACGTTTGTGGCCAATCGCCATGACCGCGCCCATTCCCCGAAGCAGCGGTGCGCGCAGGCGCATCCCATCCGCCGGCCCGCCCAGCGCCGGATACAAAAAAGGTTCGAGGTAAGCGATATGAAATTTTCCCTGTTCGTGCACATGGAGCGCTACGACGAGCAAACCAGCCACCGCCAGCTGTTCGAGGAACTCACCGAACTGACGCTGATGGCCGAGGCCGGCGGCTTCAGCACCGTGTGGATCGGCGAGCACCACGCCATGGAATACACCATCTCGCCCAGCCCCATGCCGCTGCTGGCCTACCTGGCCGCCCGCACCGAAACCATCCGCCTGGGCGCCGGCACCATCATCGCGCCCTTCTGGCACCCCATCCGCGTGGCCGGCGAATGCGCCCTGCTCGACGTGATCAGCAACGGCCGCATGGAAGTGGGCCTGGCCCGCGGCGCCTACCAGTACGAGTTCGACCGCATGGCCAACGGCATGCCGGCCACCGAGGGCGGCAAGTACCTGCGCGAGATGGTCCCGGTGGTGCGCGCGCTGTGGCAGGGCGACGTCGCCCACGACGGCGAGATCTGGAAGTTCCCCACCGCCACCTCCTCGCCGCGGCCGATCCAGAAGCCCACCCCGCCGATGTGGATCGCCGCGCGCGACCCGGACTCGCACAACTTCGCCGTGGCCAACGGCTGCAACGTGATGGTCACCCCGCTGATGAAGGGCGACGAGGAAGTGGTCGACCTGAAGAACAAGTTCGAAGCGGCCCTGGCCAACAACCCCGGCGTGCCGCGCCCGCAACTGATGGTGCTGCGCCACACCCACGTGCACAGCGCCGACGACCCGGAAGGCTGGAAGGTCGGCGCGCAGGCCATCTCGCGCTTCTACCGCACCTTCGACGCCTGGTTCGGCAACAAGCAGGTCCCGGTCAACGGCCTGCTGCCGCCCAGCCCCGAGGAAAAGTTCAAGGAGCGCCCGGAGTTCGAGCTGGAGAACATCCGCAAGAACACCATGATCGGCACCCCCGAGGAAATCATCGCGCGCATCCGCCACTACCAGGAGCTGGGCGTCGACGAGTTCAGCTTCTGGGCCGACAACAGCCTGCCCTACGAGCAGAAGAAGAAGTCCCTGGAGCTGTTCATCAAGCACGTGGTGCCGGCGTTCCGCTGAGCACCCGCCCAGGCTTCGCAACGACAACGCCGGTCAGGAAGCTGACCGGCGTTGCGCATTCAGGCCCAGCTCACCAGGAACCGGCGCCCGCCACCTTCGCCCGCTCCGCGCGGCGGCCCTGGGCGCACACCGCCAGGGCGGCCAGCGCCGCCCCATGGCGGTGATCAACGCGCGCCTGGTGCTGGAAGCCAAGCGCGAGCTGGCCCACTCGCGCCAGAGCATCAAGGCCATCGCCCACGACCTGGGCTTCTCCGACGTCGGCTACTTCAGCCGCTTCTTCCACCGGAACACGCACTCGTCGCCCGGCGAGTTCCGCAGCCAGGGCGCCGCCTGACACGGCTTGCGGCCCATATATTCAATTAAAGAATAATAAAATCTGAATTTATTCTTTTTTACCTCAACCTCGATTCCTCTATAACTGCGCAGGAATCGACGGCCGCGCCACTGTTGCCCTGCCAACAGTTGCCCAGCAGCAACTAGCCGCCAGCCAACAGTTCGCCCAGCAACACTTGATGAATACCCATACCAATCAATGACTTGAGTCCTGGCACAGGTCTTGCGAAACCCGACCTGAACCCGCCCTGCCGGCAGGGCAACAGCACAGGAAACCGAACATGACTGCCCCCTTGAAAGTGGTCGCCGTATCCGGCGGCGCCTATCGCCCCTCGCGCACCCTGGTCCTGACCGAGGCCATCCTCGCCGAGATCGGCCGCCACCTGGACGCCGAGGTCCAGCTCATCGAGCTGGCCGACATCGCCCGCCCGGTGGGCGGCGCCCTGAGCCGCGCCGAGCTGCCGGAAGAGGTAGAGGCGCAGCTGCGCGCCATCGAGGGCGCCGACCTGCTGCTGGTGGCCTCGCCGGTGTACCGCGGCTCCTACCCCGGGCAGCTCAAGCACCTGTTCGACCTGATCGGCCAGGACGCCCTGATCGGCACCCCGGTGCTGCTCGCCGCCACCGGTGGCAGCCAGCGCCACGCGCTGGTCATCGACCATCAGCTGCGCCCGCTGTTCAGCTTCTTCCAGTCGCTGACCCTGCCGCTGGGCGTGTACGCCAGCGAGGCCGACTTCAAGGACTACCGCATCAGCTGCGAACTGCTCCAGGCGCGCATCCGCCTGGCCGTGGAGCGCGCCCTGCCGCTGTTCGGCGACCACCGCGCGCTGCGCCGCATCGCCTGAGGAGCCGCCCGATGAATTCGCCGGCACAAGCCTCCATCCTCAGCCCGCTGCAACTGGCCCGCCAGTTGGCGGCGGAATTCGCCGAAAGCGCCGTCGAGCGCGACCGGCTCGGCGGCACGCCCAAGGCCGAGCGCGACGCCCTGCGCCGCAGCGGCCTGCTCGGCCTGGTCATCCCCAAACAGTACGGCGGCCTGGGCGCCAGCTGGAGCGAGGCCCTGGAAGTGACCCGCGAGTTCGCCCGCGTCGACAGTTCCATCGCCCACGTGTTCGGCTTCCAGCACCTGATGCTGGCCACCGTGCGCCTGTTCGCCCGCCCCGAGCAGTGGCAGCCGTGGTTCGAGCAGACCGCGCGCAAGCACTGGTTCTGGGGCAACGCCCTGAACCCGCTGGACACCCGCACCGTGGTGAAGAAGTTCGACGGCTGGCGCGAGTTCTCCGGCAAGAAGAGCTTCTGCTCCGGCGCCAGCGATTCGGAAATGCTCATCGCCTCGGCGGTGGACGAAGGCAACGGCGGCAAGCTGCTGATCGCCGCCATCCCCAGCGGCCGCACCGGCATCACCCTGCACGGCGACTGGGACAACATGGGCCAGCGGCAGACCGACAGCGGCAGCGCCACCTTCGAACGGGTGCGCGTGGAGGAATCCGAGCTGCTGCTCGACCCGGGCCCGCTGAGCACGCCCTTCGCCTGCCTGCGCCCGCTGATCGCCCAGCTGCTGTTCGCCAACCTGTTCCTCGGCGTGGCCGAGGGCGCCTTCGAGGAGGCGCGGCAGTACAGCCTCAAGGAAAGCCGCCCGTGGTTCCGCTCCAGCGCCCGCAGCGTCGACGAGGACCCGTACGTGCTGCGCCACTACGGCGAGTTCTGGGTCGGCCTGGAGAGCGTGCGCCTGCTGGTCCAGCGCGCCGCCGCGCTGCTGGACGAAGCCTGGCGCAAGGAACACGCCCTGGGCGCCGAGGAGCGCGCGCAGCTGGCGGTGGCCATCGCCACCGCCAAGGTCGCCGCCAGCCGCGCCGGCCTGGACATCTGCAACCGCCTGTTCGAGGTCACCGGCGCCCGCGCCACCCACGCCTCGCTGCGCCTGGACCGCTTCTGGCGCAACCTGCGCACCCAGTCCCTGCACGACCCGCTGGACTACAAGCTCCACGAGCTGGGGGACTGGGCGCTCAACGGTACGCGGCCGACACCCACCTTCTATTCCTGAGGCAGAGACATGCAACTGCTGACGCTACCCCCCTCCCCCGCACTGGCCACCTCGATCCGGGCGACCGCACAGGTCTTCGAAGACCCGAAATCGCAGGCGCTGCTCGCCCATCTGCAACAGGTCGCCCCCAGCGAGGCCAGCGTCCTGATCATCGGCGAAACCGGCACGGGCAAGGAGCTGGTGGCGCGGCACATCCACAACCTCAGCGGGCGGCGCAACGGGCCCTTCGTCGCGGTGAACTGCGGGGCCTTCTCCGAATCGCTGGTGGAGGCCGAGCTGTTCGGCCACGAGAAGGGCGCCTTCACCGGCGCCCTCAGTGCCAAGGCCGGCTGGTTCGAAGAAGCCAACGGCGGCACCCTGTTCCTCGACGAGATCGGCGATTTGCCGATGGCCATCCAGGTCAAGCTGCTGCGCGTGCTGCAGGAACGCGAGGTGGTGCGCCTGGGCTCGCGCAAGAGCATCCCGATCAACGTGCGGGTGCTGGCGGCCACCAACGTGCAGCTGGAACGGGCGATCAACGCCGGGCACTTCCGCGAGGACCTGTACTACCGCCTCAACGTCGTCACCCTGCAACTGCACCCGCTGCGCGAGCGCCCCGGCGACATCCTGCCGCTGACCCGCCACTTCATCCGCAGCTACAGCGAGCGCCTAGGCTACGGCCAGGTGCAGCTCAGCGCCGAGGCCGAGCGCAAGCTGGTGGGCTACGGCTGGCCGGGCAACATCCGCGAGCTGGAGAACGTCATCCACCACAGCCTGCTGACCTGCCGCGACGGCCTGGTGCGCGAGGACGACCTGCGCCTGTCCAACCTGCGCCTGGAACGCCAGGAGGAAGCCCCGGCCGGCCATGCCGGCAGCCCCGCGGCCAGTGGCGGCGAGTCCGCCGAGGAACTGCTGCAGCGCGCCTTCCGCCGGCTGTTTGAGGAATCCGCCGGGGCGCTCTACGAACGCGTCGAGGAAAGCCTGCTGCGCGCCGCCTACCGCTTCTGCCACCACAACCAGGTGCACACCGCCAACCTGCTGGGCCTGTCGCGCAACGTCACGCGCACGCGGCTGATCGCCATCGGCGAGCTGGTGGTGAACAAGCGCCGCGGCCCGGAGCAGGCGCTGGACAACCGCGTGGTGCGGCTGTCCATCTGAGCCCCGTCAGGCACTGCCCACCAGGCTGACCCGATCGGCCAGCGCCTGCGCGCGCGCCACTACCGCCTCGCGCTCCGTCGCCGGCGCCGCCACGCGCAGCCGCAGGCTGCCCAGGGAGCGGCCCTGGATGCGCTCCAGGCTGGCCTGCACCAGGCGCACTTCGTAGCCCAGTTTGCGGCCGATGGCGGCCGGCTCCGGTTCGCGGGCGCTGGCGCCGCTGTAGTGCAGGTCCAGCAGCAGGCCCTCGCCCGCCGCTTCGCCGTCGGCGTCGTGGTGCAAGGTGCCGAGCAGGCTGCGCGTCACTTCGTGGCGCGGGTCGCCGAACACTTCCCAGACCTCACCCTGCTCCACCACCCGGCCGCGCTCCAGCACCACCACGCGGTCGCAGAGGTCGCGGATGACTTCCATCTCGTGGGTGATGAGGACGATGGTCAGGCCCAGGCGGCGGTTGATGTCGCGCAGCAGCGCGAGGATCGACTGGGTGCTTTCCGGGTCCAGCGCCGAGGTGGCCTCGTCGCACAGCAGCAGGTCCGGTTGCAGCACCAGCGCGCGGGCGATGCCGACGCGCTGTTTCTGCCCGCCGGAAAGCTGCGCCGGGTAGGCCTCGCGCTTGTCCGCAAGGCCCACCAGCTGCAGCAGCTCGGCCACCCGCCGCTCGCGCTCGGCGCGCGGCACGCCGGCCAGCACCAGGGGCAGCGCGACGTTGTCGCCGACGCTGCGCGAGGCCATCAGGTTGAAGTGCTGGAAGATCATCCCGGTGCGCCGGCGCAGCTGCGCCAGGCGCGCGTCGTCGAAGGCGCCGATGTCCTCGCCGTCGACCAGCACCTGGCCGGCGCTGGGCCGCTCCAGGCGGTTGAGCGAGCGCAGCAGCGAGGACTTGCCGGCGCCGCTGCGGCCGATGATGCCGAACACCTCGCCGCGGCGGATCTCCAGGTCGATGCCGTGCAGCGCCTGCACTTCCCGGCCGCCGGCCAGGTAGTGCTTGGCCAGGCCGCGCAGGCGGATGTGGGTGGCAGCCGCCAGGGGCTGCGAATGTTTGAAGCTGACCATGGGTGCGTTCCTGCCGGGCGCGGCGCCCGTCCTGGGCGCCGCGCCGGGTCACATCAGAAGCCGGGGGCGATCTCGCCCTTGTAGCGAGTCAGGATGAAGTTGCGCACTTCCGGCGAGTTGAGCGCCTTGGCCAGCTTCTGGATGCCCGGGTCCTGGATGTTGTCCGGACGCGCCACCAGGAACTCGACGTAGAGGTCCTTGCCCTTCTCGACGATCAGCGCGCTCTTGATGTCGATGCCGGCTTCCAGCGCGTAGTTGGCGAAGACGAAGGCCAGGTCGACCTGCTTCACCGAACGCGCCAGCATGGCGCCTTCCAGTTCGCGGATCTTCAGGTGTTTGGGGTTGTCGACGATGTCGCGCTCGGTGGACTGCGGATTGCTCGGGTCCTTGAGCTTGATCAGCCCGGCCTCGGCCAGCAGCACCAGCGCGCGGCCGGTGTTCACCGGGTCGTTGGGGATGGCCACGCTGGCGCCATCGGGCAGCTCGCTCAGGCTCTTGTACTTGGCCGAGTAGGCGCCGAAGGGCTCGATGTGCACGCCCACCACCGGCACCAGGTTGGTGTGGCGGGTCTTGTTGAAGTCGTCGAGGAACGGGCGGTACTGGTAGTAGTTGGCGTCGAGGTTCTTCTTCGCCAGCTGCAGGTTGGGCTGGATGAAGTCGTTGAAGACTTTCACTTCCAGGTCCACGCCCTCCTTGGCCAGGGCCGGTTTGACGAATTCGAGGATTTCCGCGTGGGGCACCGGGGTGGCGCCGACGACGAGGTGCTCGTTGGCGTGGGCGTTGATGGCTATTACGGCAGCCAGGGCGGCCAGGACTTTCTTCATGCTGTTTGCTCCGATCAGTGGTTTCTTGGAATGGCCGTCGTGGGTTGGACGTGGGGCCAGCGGCGGCGTTTTCCCGGCCGCCGCGAGCGGGTGTTGGATTCAGCGCCGGGTGTAGTGGCGCACCAGGCGGTCGCCGCTCATCTGCAGGGCCTGCACCAGCAGGATCAGCAGCAGCACGGTGACCACCATGACGTCGGTCTGGAAGCGCTGGTAGCCGAAGCGGATGGCCAGGTCGCCCAGGCCGCCGCCGCCGACCACGCCGGCCATGGCCGTGTAGTCGACCAGCACGATGGCGGTCACGGTGATGGCCGCGATCAGCCCGGTGCGCGCTTCCGGCAGCAGGGTGTGGAAGACGATCTGCCGGGTGCTCGCGCCCATCGCCTGCACCGCTTCCACCAGGCCGCGGTCGACCTCGCGCAGCGAGCTTTCCACCAGCCGCGCGAAGAACGGCGTGCAGCCCACCACCAGCGGCGGGATGGCGCCGCGCACGCCCAGCGAGGTGCCGGTGAGCAGCTCGGTGGCGGGGATCAGCACGATCAGCAGGATGATGAAGGGCATCGAGCGCAGCACGTTGGCCAGCACCGAGAGCACCCGGTACAGGCGCGGCGAGTCGAGCAGCTGGCGTTGGCCGGTGAGGTACAGCAGCACGCCCAGCGGCAGCCCCAGCAGCACGGTGCAGCCCAGGGCCGCGCCGAGCATGCTCAGGGTGTCCAGGCAGGCCTGGGCGATCTCGCTCCAGTCGACGTTGGCCAGCCACTCGTTCATCGCCGGGCCTCCTCGCGCAGGGCCGCGACCGGGTGCGGCGCGGCCAGGCGGTCGCCGGCGCCGAACAGCTTGTGGCGCAGGGTGCCTTCGGCGTAGTCGCGCTTGAACAGGCCGCGGGCCTGCAACTCCGGCACCAGCAGGTCGACCACCGCCTCGAAGGTTTCCGGCATGACCACGCCGGCCAGGTTGAAGCCGTCGACGCCGGTTTCTTCCACCCACTCCTGCAACTGGTCGGCCACGGTCTTGGGCGAGCCAACCAGCACCGGGCCGTCGCCGCCGATGGCGCAGTAGTCGGCGATCTCGGCGGTGGTCCAGGTACGCGTCGGGTCGGCGCGGGTGAAGGCTTCCACCGCCGACTGGATGGCGTCGCTGGGCACCTCGCGCAGCACCTGGCCGGGGGCGTATTCGGCGAAGTCGATGCCGGTCCAGCCGGACATCAGCGTCAGGGCGCCGCTGGCGCTGGCGTACTCGCGGTACTCGGCCAGGCGCGCCAGGGCCTCGGCGTCGGTCGGCGCGACTATCACCGTGAGCTGTTCCAGCACCAGCACGTCGGCAGGATTGCGCCCGGCGGCGCGCACCGCTTCGCGCAGGTCGGCCACCTGCTTCTTCAGCACCGCCTTGCTCGGCGCGGCGACGAACACGCACTCGGCGTTGGCCGCGGCGAAGGCCCGGCCACGGCTGGAGGCGCCGGCCTGGTAGAGCACCGGGGTGCGCTGCGGCGAGGGTTCGCAGAGGTGGAAGCCGGGCACCTGGAAGTATTCGCCTTCGTGGCGGATGCCGTGGACCTTGGACGGCTCGGCATAGACGCCGCTGTCGCGGTCGGCGACCACGGCGTCGTCTTCCCAGCTGGTTTCCCACAGCTTGTAGCAGACCTGCAGGTACTCGTCGGCCAGGGCGTAGCGCTGGTCGTGGGACAGCTGGCGCTGCTGGCCGAGGTTGCGCGCGCCGCTGGCCAGGTACGAGGTGACGATGTTCCAGCCGGCGCGGCCGCCGGTCAGGTGGTCGAGGGTGGACATGCGCCGGGCGAAGGGGAACGGGTGCTCGAAGGACACCGAGGCGGTCACGCCGAAGCCCAGGTGGCGGGTGGCCGCGGCCATCGCCGGGACCAGCTGCAGCGGGTCGTTCACCGGCACCTGCGCGCCGCTGCGCAGCGCGGCGTCGGCATTGCCGCCGTAGACGTCATAGACGCCCAGCACGTCGGCGATGAACAGGCCGTCGAGCTTGCCGCGTTCCAGGGTCTTGGCCAGCTCGACCCAGTAGTGGATGTCGGTGTAGCGCCGCGCCTGGTCGCGCGGGTGGCGCCAGAGGCCGGGCGAGAGGTGCCCGACGGTGTTCATGGCGAAGGCGTTGAGGCGAATCTGCTTGCTCATGGCGCCACCTCAGTTCCAGTCGTGGCGCGGCGGGCGCTTGCCGTTGAGCAGCCAGTTGCCGACCAGGTGGTACTTCCAGCGCACCGGGTCGTGCAGGGTGTGCACGCGGGCGTTGCGCCAGTGGCGGTCGAGGTTGTGCTTGCGCAGGGTGGAGCGGGTGCCGCCGAGCTCGAACAGCTTGTTGCTCGCCTCGATGGCGATCTCGGTGGTCAGCACCTTGGCCCGCGCCACGGCCAGGGAGGCGGCGGCCACCTTGTCCTCGTCGGGCGCCGCCTTGCCGGCGTCGAGCACGCGGCCGGCGCGCTCCAGCAGGGCCTCGGCGGCCTCCAGGCGGATGTCCAGGCCGCCGACCTGGATGATGGTCAGCGGGTCCTCGCTGGCCTTCTCCACCCCCGCGTCGATCCACGGGCGCGCCTGCTCGCGGACGAAGGCGATGGTGTCGCGCAGCGCGGCGCGGGCGATGCCGGCGTCGATGGCGGCGGTGGTGATCTGGGCGAAGGGCCCGGCCAGGGTCGGGCTCTCGTAGGAGCGGTAGCTGGGGAACAGGTGGAAGGCCGGCACGCGCAGGCCTTCCAGCAAGACGGTGCCGCTGGAGGTGGTGCGCTGGCCGATGCTGTCCCAGTCGTCCACCACCGTCAGCCCGGCGCTTTCCCGCGGGACGAAGGCCAGCTGCGCGCGGTCCTGCTCGTCCAGCGCCAGCACGCCCAGCCAGTGCGCGTAGAGCGAGCCGGTGCAGTAGCCCTTGCGGCCGTCGATGCGGTAGCCGTCGCCCTCGGCGACCAGACGGGTGCGGATGTCCTGCACGTTCTTGCCGCCGGTTTCCGACAGCGCATTGGCGAAGCGGTGGCCTTCCAGCACCAGGGCGAAGAAGTGCCGCTTCTGCTCCTCGGTGCCTTGCAGGCGGATGTCTTCCAGCAGGCAGTAGTGGTTCTGCGGAATCTGCCCCAGGGACGGGTCGGCCGCCGAGACGATGGCGATGACCTGGGCCAGGGTGGCGTGGGATACCTCGGCGCCGCCGTATTCGCGCGGCACCGTGATGCCCCACAGGCCGCTGTTGGAGAAGGCGTCGACGATCTCCACCGGCACCCGGCGGTCGAGGTCGCGCTCGGAAGCGCCGGCCAGCAGCAGCTCGGCGACCTCGTGGGCGACGCGGAGGGCCTCGGCGTCGTCGCGGATGATCCGCGCGGCGGGGCGGTTGATCGGATAGGCAGCAGAAACGGACATGGTCTTCCTCGTGGCGAACAGTGGCCCGTGTGGGGCCGGGACCTCCCGGCAGCGGGCCCTGCCCTGGCTGAGCACGATCCATGCCCGAAATTTTCTCCCTATAAATCAGCCACTTAATGGTTAGCAAAGGCAGCCGAGTCGCTGGCCGGACACTGTTTGTTGAAGCACTGTCCGGCAGCCAACAGTTGCCCGTCAGGCAACAGCCTTGCGCTGCGCCTCGGCCTCCAGCTCGCGCACCAGCGGCAGGACCTTCTCGCCGAAGTACTCCACCTCTTCCTGGAAGTGCAGGAAGCCGGACAGCACCAGGTCCACGCCCACCGCCTTGAGCGCGAGGATGCGTTCGGCGATCTGCCGCGGGGTGCCGATCAGGTTGGTCTTGAAGCCGTCGTTGTACTGCACCAGGTCCTCGAAGCTGGACTTCGCCCAGTTGCCCTCGCCCTCGGGGCTGGCGGCGCCGGCGTTCTTCACCTCGTGGCCGAAGGCGTTGACCGCCTCGGGGTTGGCCTTGTCGATGATCTCCTGCAGCACCGCGCGGGCCTCGGCCTCGCTGTCGCGGGCGATGATGAAGGCGTTCACCCCGATCTTCACCACGTGGCCGTTGGCCGCGGCCTTGGCGCGGATGTCGTCGACCTGGGCCTTGATGCCTTCCAGCGTGTTGCCGTTGGTGAAGTACCAGTCCGACACCCGCGCGGCCATGTCGCGCGCGGCCCGCGAGCTGCCGCCCTGGAAGATTTCCGGATGCGGGCGCTGCAGCGGCTTGGGCTTGAGGCTGTAGTCGCGGAAGCGGTAGAAGTCGCCGTTGAAGGTGAAGTTGTCCTGGGTCCAGATGCCCTTGAGCGCGCGGATGAACTCCTCGGAGCGGCGGTAGCGCTCGTCGTGCTCCAGCCAGGGCTCGCCGATGGCGTGGAACTCGCCCTTGAACCAGCCGGAGACGATGTTCACCGCGATGCGCCCGCCGGTCAGTTGGTCGATGGTCGCCAGTTGCTTGGCCGCCAGCGCCGGGTTCCACGGGCCGGGGAGGATGGCGGCGATGACCTTGAGCTTCTCGGTGGCCGCCAGCAGCGCGTGGCTGATGGCCACCGACTCGTGCTGGTACTCGGCGCCGTAGCCGGCGGTGAAGCGGATCTGCGACAGGGCGTAGTCGAAGCCGGCCTTCTCGGCGCTCTGCGCCAGCCGGCGGTTGTAGTCGAAGTCCCAGCTGGTGCGCTGCTCGATGTTGCTGACGACGAGGCCGCCGCTGACGTTGGGCACCCAGTAGGCGAAGCGGATGGGTTGCTGGCTCATGGTTCTGCTCTCCGGGAGTTGCATGCCGCGCAGCCAGGCGCCACGCGGCTTCCAACGGGGCCGGAGCAGCAACCGTGCCAGCGCCGGAAAGCCTTGCGGATCATGAACTTGCAACAGGCGCCGGGTTATCGTCCTGTCCGCCGCCAGGCAAGCTGCTGATGCGCTGTTGCCAGGTGAACAGCCGGGCGACGGAAATGTGCCGCCGCGCCCTGCAAGCGCCAAAGCACCGACTAGACTTGCAACTCCCGGCCCGTGCATTTTCCAAGGAGGCCATCGTGCGTACCTGTTTCGTACTGCTCCTCGTGGCCGGCCTGGCCGGCTGCGCGGCGGATGTGAAGCGCGCCGACGCGCTCTCCCCCATCAGCACCTATGCCGACACCCGCAACCGCCTGCTGGTGAACTTCCAGGGCGACCCCAGCGTGACCGCGACGCCGGGCTGGACGCGGCTGACCAGCGCCTGGCGGCGCATCCTCACGGACCGCGCGGCCTCGTCCGACTACCAGCTGGGCGAGCAGGCCGGCGCGGTGAGCCCCACCGCGCAGCCGGCGACGCTGCTGGTGGTGGAAGTCGACCGCCTGCGCCAGCAGGCCGACGGCGACGGCCTGGGCAAGGGCAGCCTGCGCGTCAACGTGCGCTTCACCGACGGCCCCAGCGGCCGGCTGATGGGCTCGCGCCGCTACGAGACCGACTCCGCCGAGCCCGAGGCGCTGGAAGGCCAGCTCAAGGACATTTCCAAGGCGATCATCGAGGAAGTCGAAAGCGCCCAGCGCATCGCCAAGCGCGACCCGCTACCGGCAGCGCCCATGCCGGCCAGCACGCCGGCCGAGCAACCGGCCCGCCCCGCGCCGGCCCCGGCGCCCGGCCAGTCGGTGGCCAGCCGGGAGGCGGCGGCCAAGCCGGTGGTGGCGGTGGAGAACCAGGAGCGCCAGCTGCAGAAGCTGCAGCGCAGCAACCTGCCGTTCGACCAGTACCAGAACGAGTACCGGCGCATCACTTCGCAGTGAGCGCCGGCGCGCCTCAGTCGTCGTGCCAGTGGGCGTCGCCGTCCTCGTCGTCCCAGTCGTCCTCAGCGTCCTCGGGCTCGTCGCGCAGGCCGGTGGCGTCGTGCTCGAAATCCTCCGGGGAATCCTCGTCCCACTCGTGGTCGAGCAGGTGCTCGTGCTCCGGCTCGGGGAGGTCGATGTCGTCGTCGTGCATGGTGCTATCTCGGCAGGCGGGGTGCGGCAGGCCTCAATGCTACGGCCTCGCCGGCCCCGCGCAAAGCCTCGGCGGTCGCGCGGCGCGGCGCATTTGGCTATAAGTCAGAAGGAAGGTCATGACGTTTTCCTATGGGGGCGATGCCGTTTCCAGCATTGTGCGGGAAGCCTCGCTTGCCGATCCTGTCGCCACCCCGGGGTAATAGCCCTGCGCACAACAGCAGAAGGACATCCAGCATGAAGACCGTCGCACAGCTCCTCCACGCCAAGCAGAGCCAGCAGGTGCACACCATAGGCCCGCACGAGATGGTGCTCGACGCCCTGCGGGTGATGGCGGTGAAGAACGTCGGCGCCCTGCCGGTGGTGGACAACGGCCAGGTGGTGGGCGTGGTCAGCGAACGCGACTACGCGCGCAAGATGATCCTCCAGGGCCGCAGTTCGGTGGGCACCCCGGTCAGCGCCATCATGAGTTCGCCGGTGGTCACGGTGGATTCGCAGCAGAACATCGACACCTGCATGAGCATCATGACCGAGCGCCACCTGCGCCACCTGCCGGTGGTGGAGAACGGCCAGCTGGTGGGCCTGCTGTCCATCGGCGACCTGGTCAAGGAAGCCATCGCCGAGCAGGCCCAGCTGATCCAGCAGCTGGAGCAGTACATCCGCGGCGAACAGTGAGCCCGCGGCGGCTGCGGCGGACGGCGCCATGACAGGGGCGCGGATGGGGCATTAGAATTTGATTAACATCCGCGAACCGAACAAGTAGAACCCATGGAAAACCGCACCGCCCGCCTGACCGTCCTGATCGACCCGGTGAAGAAGAAGGCCTTCGAGGAACTCTGCGCCAGCCAGGACCTGACACCCTCCCAGGTGGTTCGCCAGTTGATCCGCGATTACCTGGAGAGCCACGGGGTGAGCTACGCCACGCAGCCGAAGGTGGGCGGGCAGGATTGAGGGCCGCCGGCCAGTCCGGAGCAGCCTGCCGGCTCGATCGCGGACGGAGTCCGCTCCTACGCCCGTGCCTCCCTGGGCCCGGTCTCGCCAGCGCTTTTCGTAGGATGGGTTGAGCTTGCGAAACCCATGCGGTTGCGCTGATGGGTATCGCTTCGCTCAACGCCATCCTACGAAAAGCCGTGCTTCCTGGAACCGTAGGGGCGGACTCCGTCCGCGATTGCTCCCAGGCGGCGCCGAATCCCCCTACGAAGAAACCACCTCTTCCCTCCGCCCCTCGCAAGCCGCCAGCGCCATGGCAAAACTGGCGTGGTAATTCCGCCGCCCCACCGCCTCGATGATCCCCGCCCGCACCAGCTTGTGCCGCACCCGCTGGTTGGCCTCGCAGAGCTTCACCGTCACCCCGCGCTTGCGCAGTTGCTGGATCATCTCCTCCAGCGTCTGCATCCCGGTGATGTCCATGAACGGCACCCGCCTCAGACGGATCACCAGCAACTGCGGATCGCTGCGGGTCTGCGCCAGGGCACGCTCGAAGGTTTCCGCCGCGCCGAAGAACAACGGCCCCTCGATGGTGTAGACCAGCACCCCCGGCGGCAGCGCGCCTTGCAGTTCGCCCCGCAGCTCGGCGCTGCCCTGCTGCAGCACCTCCACCGAGGAGGCCATGCGCCGCATGAACAGCAGCATGGCCAGGATCACCCCGATGTTCACCGCGATCACCAGGTCGCTGAACACCGTCAGGCCGAAGGTGATCAGCAGGATGGCCACGTCGGCCCTGGGCGCGCGGCGCAGCATGCGCACGAAGTGGCGGGCCTCGCTCATGTTCCAGGCCACCACGAAGAGGATCGCCGCCAGCGCGCACAGCGGGATGCTCGAGGCCAGCGGGGCGAGGAACAGGATGATCAGCACCAGGGTCGCCGCGTGGGCCACCCCGGCGATCGGGCTGTTGCCGCCGTTGCGGATGTTGGTGGCGGTGCGGGCGATGGCGCCGGTGGCGGCGAAGCCGCCGAACAGCGGCGCCAGCAGGTTGGCGATGCCCTGGCCGACCAGCTCCTGGTTGGAGTCGTGGCGAGTGCCGGCCATGCCGTCGGCGACCACCGCCGAAAGCAGCGACTCGATAGCGCCGAGCATGGCGATGGCGAAGGCCGGGCCGATCAGTTCCAGCATCCGCGGCAGGCTGATCTCCGGCAGGCTCGGCACCGGCAGGCCGCGGGGGATGCCGCCGAAGGCGCTGCCGATGGTGGCCACGCCGTCGAACTGGAACAGCGCCTGCAGCACACTGACCAGCACCATCGCCAGCAACGGCCCCGGCACCCGCCCCAGGTACGGCAGGCGCGGGCCGTAGAGCACCGCGGCCAGGCCTAAGAGGGCCAGCAGGGTGGTCGCCGGGTGCAGCTGCGGCAGCGCCTGCAACAGGTGCCAGAGCTTCTGGTGGAAGTGCTCGCCGCCCACCGCCGGCAGGCCGAAGAAGTCCTTCCACTGGCCGACCCAGATGATCACCCCGATGCCGGCGGTGAAGCCGACGATGACCGGGTCGGGAATGTACTTGATGACGCTGCCCAGGCGGGTGATGCCCAGCAGCAGGAGGATGACCCCGGCCATCAGCGTGGCCAGCTGCAGGCCGTCGACGCCGTAGCGCGCGGTGATGCCGGCGAGGATGACGATGAAGGCCCCGGTGGGCCCGGCGATCTGCACCCGGCTGCCGCCGAACAGCGACACCGCGATGCCCGCCACTATGGCCGTGTACAGGCCCTGCTCGGGCTTGACCCCGGAGGCGATGGCGAAGGCCATGGCCAGGGGCAGCGCGACCACCCCGACGATGACCCCGGCCAGCAGGTTGCGTGGCCAGTTCTGCAACTTCAGAAGCCCGGCCGCCCAGGCGTCACGTACGGCGATCATCGTCCACTCCTCCGCGGAAGAATGCGCATCAGATTAACATGCCATGTTAATTGGCGTGTACTAGGCCAAAGTCCTGTCTTACGCCTTTCCCGGGGAGGCGCTACGCTTGCCCGAGGGCGCTGCGCAAACGCAAACGCTGCTGCATTTCTGCATACAGCCGCCACGGCGCCAGGCCGAGAAGGCCCATGCCGCGGGCCCCGCGTCCTGGCATGCAACCTGCCTGGGTAGACGACTGGCCGGCGCCCCGCGCCGGCCCCGTCACCCCCCATGGAGAATCCCAGATGGACCCGCTACGCCTGCTGCTCGACCGTGGCCTGCTGCTGGCCGACAGCATCGCCGCGGATGGCCGCTTCCTCGACGTCTCCGCCGAACAGAGCGACCAGCTCGGCTACCCGCCCGGCGCGCTGCACGGCCAGGGCATGGAACAGGTCTACACCGCCGATTCGGTGCGCGCCCTGCAGCAGCTCTTCGCCAACCCGCCGGCCGACGAACGGGTGCAGGACCTGGAGCTGACCCTCATCCGCCACAACGGCGGCCTGCTGCCGGTGCTGGCCAGCGGCGTGCTGCAGTGGCGCGACGGCGAGCCGGCGCGCCTGCACCTGGTAAAGATGCCCCTGGGCGGCATCAGCCGGCGCCTGGGCGAGCTGCAGAACGCCAACGAAGTCATGAGCCAGATGCTCTACAGCGCCAAGGTGGCCTACTGGTGCATCGAGTTCGCCGAGCCGGTGGACGTGCGCCAGACGCCGGACGAGATCGTCCGCCAGGTGTTCGAGAACCGCTCCTACTGGCGCATGTGCAACCGCGCCATGGCGGCGATCTACGAGATGCCCGCCGACGTCGACTTCGGCCAGCAGCCGGTGCGCCTGTACTGGCCGCGCAGCCCGGCCAACGAGGAATTCGTGCGGCGCCTGATCGAGGCCGACTTCCACGTCGACGGCGCGCTCTCGGTGGACCGCCGCCACGACGGCTCGCCGGCCTACGTGGAGAACGACGTGCGCGCCAGCATCCACAACGGCCGCCTGCTGCGCATGTGGGGCAGCCTGCGCGACGTCAGCCAGGAACTGCGCATGCAGCACGACGCCGAGCAGCGCATCGAGGCCCTGCGCCGGGTGTTCGACGCGGTGCCCGACGCGGTGCTGGTGATCGACGAAGCCGCCCAGCCGCAATGGCGCAACGCCGCCTTCGAGCAGGTGTTCGGCATCACCCGCGCCGCCGGCGTGGCCGCCACCCTCGACCGCCTGCCGCTGCCCGAGCGCACCTGGCAGCGCCTGGAGCTGCCCGACCAGTACGGCCGCTACCGCACCTTCGACAGCCACTGCTCGCGCATCCTGATCCGTGAGGACCAGGCCTGGCGCGTGGTGGTGCTGCGCCCGGACGGCGTCGAGCGCCGGCCGGCAGAGCTGCACCCATGAGCGGCGAGGGCTTCTTCGCGCCGATGCGCATGGGCATGCGCTCGTCGGTCAACGTCAGCGCCGAGATGCTCGCCGCGCTGCTGGAGGCACCGGCGCTGCACGCCCTGCTCGACGGCTTCGGCGAGGCGCTGATCGTCTGCGACGGCGACTCCCGGGTGCGCTTCCTCAACCTGGCCGCCGAGCGCATCAACCGCGTGGCGCGCCAGGACGTGCTGGGCCTGAGCGACAGCGACTTCTACCAGCGCTCGGCGCTGCAGTTCGACGACTTCCTGCAGGCCGTGCGCCGCGGCGGCAAGAGCGCGCTGACGCGCTCGCGCGACGGCCGGCTGTTCCTCACCCGCCTGCAGAGCGTGCCCACCGGCGCCTACGAGAAGCCCTACACGCTGCTGATCCAGCGCGAATACGAAGCGCGCGAAAGCGCCGGCCGCGGCGCCCCGGCGCCGTCGCTGGCGGACGGCCCGGCGAGCCTGGGCGACCCGCAGGACAACGCGCTGCACATGTCGCCGCTGCTCTCGGACATCGCCGACATGGGCGTGCGCGCCTTCCGCCGCCGCGCCCGCCTGCTGCTGCTCGGCGAGCCGGGCGTGGGCAAGACCGCCATCGCCCGGCACATCCACCGCGCCGCCGGCTGGGGCGACCGGCCCTTCGTCGACGTGAACTGCGCGAGCATCCCCGAGACGCTGTTCGAGTCGGAGATGTTCGGCTACGAGCGCGGCGCCTTCACCGGCGCGCTGCAGCAGGGCAAGCGCGGCTACATCGAGAGCGCCGCCGGCGGCACGCTGTTCCTCGACGAGATCGGCGAGATCCCCCTGCAGGTGCAGGCCAAGCTGCTCAAGTTCCTTGACGACGGCACCATCCAGCCGGTGGGCTCGCCGCTGGCGAAGAAGGTCCAGGTGCAGGTGATCGCCGCCACCAACAAGGACCTCAAGGCGCAGGTGTCCGCCGGCCTGTTCCGCGCCGACCTCTACTACCGCCTGGCCGTGCTGCCGGTGGACATCCCGCCGCTGCGTGCCCACCGCGACGACCTGCCGGTGCTGATGGACATCCTCCTGGCCCGCATCAACCGCGACCGCCAGCCGCCCCTGCGGCTGTCCACGGCCTGCCGCCAGCGCCTGCTGGGCCATGACTTCCCGGGCAACATCCGCGAGTTGGTGAACATCTTCGAACGCCTGGCGGTGCTGGCCGACGACGTCGCCGAAGAGCAGCACCTGCCACCGGAGCTGCTGGGCCAGGCCGCACCCGCCGAGGAGGAAGAACCGCTGCCCTTCGCCAGCGCCGACGAGCCGCTCAAGGCGCAGGTGCAGCGCTTCGAGCGCCAGGTGATCCTCCAGGCCGTGCGCCTGTGCGGCAGCAAGCGCAAGGCGGCGCAGCACCTGGGGATCGACGTCGGGACCTTGATTCGGAAGTTGCAGAGGGATTGAGCGCCGTCCTGCTCTTGTAGGAGCGAGCTTGCTCGCGAACAAACGCGGTGCCATGCGGTTCGCGAGCAAGCTCGCTCCTACGAGAAGCGGTGCTCACCTGCAACGTCGGGGCCCTGCCTGCGAATGGCGTTTGCCGGGTGCATTGGCATTGCCCCGACCTCCCTACCCTCTCCCCAGCCCTCTCCCTGAAGGGAGAGGGGGCTTGTCCGTGCCGAGATGAGCATGGCTTTAGCCGGAAACCATCAGAGCTGCCGGCTAACTCCGTAATACCCGTTTCTGCCCAACGGTCCCCTCTCCCTTCAGGGAGAGGGTTAGGGAGAGGGGCGGCGCCAACCTCACACACCACCCCCACAGGATAACCACCCCCACCAACGCTGCATTTCTGCCTATCCCCCCTTGTCATTTCTGCTTACATTCCCTTCCCTCCCAAACAACAATCCCTTAATTTTCAACAACTTAATTTCTTGGCACACCCTGTGCTCCACCTCCATCGACCCGTGACCGTGCACGGGTCCTCGAATCGCGCCAGGCATCCCCGACCGGGGTTGCCGGCAGTTCTGGAGGCACAACAACAATGCTCATCACAGGTATCAAGAGCAGGCCGGTCTACGACGACCTGCGCCCGCTCGCCGGCAGCAACCACATAGTCGCCGGGCAAGGCAGCGGCGGCAGCGCCATGCTCCGGCTGCTGGCCGAAATGCCGCGCACCGCGCCCATCCGCGTGCTCTATTCCACCGAATCCTTCTCCGGGCATAACCACCTGGCCGCGCTGCGCGACATCGCCGACGTCGAGCTGAGCGTCTACCCGAGCAACCGCTCGCTGGTCGACGACCTGCACGCCCTGCTCGGCCAGTCGCGCATGGGCACCCGCCTGTACCTGGCCGGCTCGGAAAGCTTCATCGGCACCGCCATGCAGGCGGCCGACGCGATCAACCTGAACCGGGACGAGGTGCTGCGCGAGCACTGCGGCTCCTTCGTGCGCCGCGTCTGGTGCGTGCACTGCGACGGCTACACCGAGAACGTCACCCAGCGCGTGTTCATCTGCCCGCACTGCGCCCGCACCCTGGTGGTCCGCGACCACTATTCCCGCCGCCTCGCCGCCTTCCAGGCGGTCAAGGCCGACGCCGAAGTCCCCGGCGAGCTGCCGGCAGCCGAGGAGCTCGACACATGAGCCAGTCCAGCGGAACCCTCAACGTCCGCGTCGCCCGCATCGAGCAGGTGACCCCGGAAATCAAGCGTTTCACCCTGGTGCCGCGCGACGGCGGCCAGCTCACGCCCTTCTCCGGCGGCAGCAACGTGGTGGTGCTGATCCCCCACGACGGCGGCACCTACCGCAACGCCTATTCGCTGATGAGTTCGCCCTACGACGCCAGCGCCTACCAGATCGCGGTGCGCCGCGTGGAAGACGGCCGTGGCGGCTCCAGGCGCATGCACGATGCGGTGAAGGAGGGCGACGAGCTGGAAATCCTCCGCCCGGTGAACCTGTTCCCGCTGAGTAAGCACGCGCGCCTGCACCTGTTCATCGCCGGCGGCGTGGGCATCACCCCGGTGTGCTCGCAGCTGGCCGAGCTGCGCCTGCGCGGCACCCCGTTCGAAGTGCACCTGGCGGTGCGCGGCGCGGAACATGCGCGCCTGGGCGAGGAGCTGGCGCGCGAATACGGCGACGCCGTGCGCCTGTACCGCGACGACCGCGGCGAGCGCCTGAACATCAGCGCCGTACTGGCCGACCGCCCGCTGGGCAGCGACGTGTACGTCTGCGGCCCCGAGGGCATGATCCAGGCCACCATAGACGCGGCCCACGCCCACGGCTGGACCGACAGCCACATCCACTACGAGCGCTTCCTCGAACAGGGCAGTTCCGGCGAGCCGTTCAAGGTCACCCTGGCGCGCAGCGGCGCGACCATCGAGGTGTCGCCCGACCAGAGCCTGCTGGAAGCCGCCGAGGCCGCCGGCCACGAGATTCCCTACCTGTGCCGCGGCGGCGCCTGCGGCATGTGCGAGACCAACGTCCTGGAGCTGGACGGCGAGATCCTCCACACCGACGACTGGCTGTCCGACGAGGACAAGGCCGCCAACAAGAAAATCATGCCCTGCGTGTCGCGCGCCAAGTGCTCGCGGCTGGTCATCGACTGCTGAGCCGGAGAACGACCATGACCATCCAATTCCGCCCCGACGAAACCTACCGCGACGACTACACCTACGCCAACAGCCCCGCGTGCATCGCCCGCGCGCCCTTCCCCTTCCCGGACGACGAGTACATGTACTCGATGAACCTGGAACCCCACGTCTCCGTCGGCGACGGCGCCTTCCGCGCGGTATTCGACATCGACGAGCACTACATCAGCGAGTGCCGCGACCGCGCCATCACCCTGGAGAAGGACCCGGGCATGCACTACGTCTCGGCGCCGCACATGATGGAGGCGCAGTGGGACCTGCTGGAGCTGATCATGGAGTCCTACGCCAAGGACTACCCGGAGTACTTCGCCCTGGAGCGCGACGGCACCCGCTGGCACTGGACCAACAAGCTGCTGGGCATCGACGACACCTTCACCTTCGGCGACCCGGCCACCCTGCCCTACGAGCCGATGGAATACATCACCCGCCAGGCCCAGGGCGACTGGGTGCTGCAGGAGGAGCGCGACGGCACCCTGTACTGGGGCGCCGGCATCGCCACCCAGCGCGCCGACTACTCGCTGCGCTTCAACCTGGGCATGGCCTGGCACGAGTACCACGGCCCGGTGCCGCTGGTGAAGGAAACCGGCATGCTCGACCGCGCGCTGAAGTTCCTCCTGCGCCTGCGCAACGGCCACCCGGTGCGCCGCCTGAACTGGTCGCTGACGGTCAACCCGCGCCTGGACGTGTCCGCCGAGAGCCTGCCGGACTGGGCCCCGGACCGCACCACGGTGACCGCCGAGAACGCCGGCGAGAAGGTCTACCTGCGCATCGAGCTGCAGCCGCTGCACCGCCTGCCGCGCAGCAACGCCATCGTGTTCCCGATCCGCACCTACCTGCTGAGCCTGCAGGACATCGCCAGCAACCCCGCCTGGGCCAGGCGCATGCACCGCGTGCTCAAGTCCCTCAACCAGGAACTGGTGGACTACAAGGGCTTCACCCGCTACCGCGACGCGGCGGTGGAGTGGCTCTCGCAGTACGACGACGGCAAATAGGCGCCGCGCTTTCCATAACGACAATGAGCCCGTAGAGGGCAGCGGCGGATGCGCAAGCTCCGCCGCAGACAATCCGCCACTGCCCATTACCCCCTGAGAGGAAACAACGATGAGTGGGTCCCCTGCCAAGCGTGCCGCTGGCGTAACCGATTCCGATGCCGAGCAGCTCGCCGCCCTCGGCTACAGCTCGAACTTCGAGCGCAGCATGAGCCTGTGGGAGAACTTCTCCCTGGGCTTCACCTACCTGTCGCCGGTCGTCGGCGTCTACACCCTGTTCGGCCTGTGCCTGGCCGCCGGCGGCCCGCCGATGTTCTGGTCGTACCTGCTGATCGGCCTCGGCCAGCTGCTGGTGTGCCTGGTGTTCGGCGAGGTGGTCTCGCAGTTCCCGATCTCCGGCGGCGTCTACCCCTGGGCGCGGCGCCTGGTGGGCAAGCGCTGGGCGTGGATGGTCGGCTGGGTGTACGCCTGGGCGCTGTGCGCCACCATCGCCGGCGTCTCGGTCGGCGCCGGGCCCTACCTGGCGGCGCTGCTGGGCTTCGCGCCGAGCGCGGACGTCAGCATCTACATCGCCCTGGCGCTGATCCTGGTCTCCACCGGCCTCAACCTGGTGGGCACCAAGCTG
This sequence comes from Pseudomonas sp. NBRC 100443, assembly GCF_030268185.1. NCBI lineage: Bacteria > Pseudomonadati > Pseudomonadota > Gammaproteobacteria > Pseudomonadales > Pseudomonadaceae > Pseudomonas > Pseudomonas sp. NBRC 100443. The sequence continues at coordinate 17,149 of NZ_BSQE01000003.1, read as the reverse complement.
CTGGCGCGGGTGGCCATGTTCGGCTTCCTCTGCGAGCTGGTCGGCGCCATCCTGGTCGGCGGCTACCTGCTGATCTTCGAGCGCCACCAGCCGTTCAGCGTGCTCTTCGACACCTTCGGCCTCGGCGCGGCGCAAGGTTCCTACCTGCCGGCATTCCTCGCCGCCTCCCTGGCCGGGCTGTTCCAGTACTACGGCTTCGAGGCCTGCGGCGACGTCGCCGAGGAAACCCCCAACCCCGGCAAGCGCATCCCCAAGGCCATGCGCATGACCATCTACATCGGCGGCGCCGCCGCGATGTTCGCCTGCCTCGCGCTGATCCTCTCGGTGCCGGACATGCACAAGGTGCTCGCCGGCGAGGACACCGACCCGGTCGCCACCATCCTGGCCAACGCCTTCGGCCCGCTGGGTTCGCGCCTGGTGATGGCGGTGGTGCTGGTGTCCTTCGTGTCCTGCGTGCTCAGCCTGCAGGCCGCCGCCAGCCGCCTGCTGTTCGCCTACGCCCGTGACGAGATGATCGTCGGCAGCCGCGCGCTGCAGCGCCTGTCGGCCAACCAGGTGCCTTCCGCCGCGTTGCTCGTCAGCGGCGTGGTGCCGGCGGCGATCGTCTGCCTGGGCCTGTTCATGGCCGACGCCACCGCCACCATCGTCGGCTTCGCCGCCATCGGCATCTACGTCGCCTTCCAGCTGATCGTGGTCGCCGCGCTGATCGCCCGCGCCAAGGGCTGGGTGCCCGGCGGGCAGTTCAGCCTGGGCCCCTGGGGCACGCTGGTGAACGTCGGCGCGCTGGTCTACGGCGCCGGCGCCATCGCCAACATGGTCTGGCCGCGCAGCCCCGACGCGCCCTGGTACATCAACTACTCGATGATCCTCACCACCGCCGTGGTGCTGGGCGCGGGCGTGCTCTACATGCTGCTGGCCAGGCCCTACGACAAGGGCACCGCGCCGGCCGGCGACGCCCACCGGATTTCCGGCCGCCAACGATCCGTGCGCGCAACGGGCGCGCTTGCCGAACCGGCTTGATCGCAACCCTGACGCAATTCGGGCCATACGCCTGAGGGGCGCGTCCGGCGCCACGCGGGGTCCCCTCCCCGCGCCGGCGCCAAGCGGTTTGCGAACGGGCCTGCCAGCCCCGCGCTTGGCAGGCCCGGTTTTTTTCCGCACTACGCCAGGCTTGACCACGACGTGGCCGCAACCATGGCTCAACGCGCAATCCACAACAGGCACAGCGACAAGGTCACCAACGACCCCAGCGTCGACAACAGAATGCTGCGCGACACCACCGGCGCCTCGCGCTTGTAGTACTCCGCCAGCATGTACGGCCCGGTGCCGGTCGGCAGCGCGCTGAGCAACAACGCCGAATCCGCCCACAACGGCGGCAGGGCGAACACCTTGTAGGCCAGCACCCCGGTCAGCAGCGGCTGCCCCACCAGCTTGACCAGCACCAGCGGCCAGGCGCCGACCTGCGGGCCCTCCTGCTTCTGCGCCAGGAACAGGCCGAGCGAGATCAGCGCGCAAGGCGTGGTGGCCGCCGCCAGCAGGTCGAGGAAATGCACCACCGGCTCGGCCAGCCCCAGGCCACTGGCCGCCCACAGGCCACCGATGATCGGCGAGACCACCAGCGGGTTCTTCAGCAGCGCGCGGCTCACCACCAGCACCGCGCGGCCGACGTGCTTCTCGCTCTGCAGGCCGACCTCGATGCACACCACGGCGACGGCGAACAGCACGCAGACCACCAGCAGCGAGGCGATCAGCGCCGGCTCCAGGCCGTCCTGGCCGAACACCAGCAGGCACAGCGGGATGCCCATGTAGCCGGTGTTTGCGTAGGAGGCGCTGAGCCCGTCGATGCTCGCCGCCGGCAGCTCGCGGCCCTGCCACATACGCCAGGCCAGGGTGGCGACGAACACCAGCAGGCAGCCAGCGGTAAAGGCAGCGAGGAAGCCCGGCTGCCAGATTTCCGCCCAGGTGGAGGTGGCCGTGACCTTGAACAGCAGCGCCGGCAGGCATAGCCAGACCACCAGCTTGTTGATCTCCGACGCCGCGCCCTCGCCCAGGCGGTTGGTCCTGCGCGCCAGCCAGCCGGCCAGGATCAGCGCGAAGATGGGCAGGACGACGGCGATCACGGTGTGCATGGCAAGCTCGGCAAGGCGTTGTTATAGGAGGGCTGGCGAGCATAGGATTGCCGCATCGATACCGTCCAATGCTTGTTGAGAGCCCAATCGATTCCGGAAACGCATCGATGATCGAATTGCGCCAGCTGCGCTACTTCCTCGCCCTCGCCGAACACCTGCACTTCGGCCGCGCCGCCGAGGCCCTGCACCTGACCCAGCCGCCGCTGAGCCGGCAGATAGCCGCGCTGGAGGCCGAGCTGGGCACCCCGCTGTTCGCCCGCCACTCGCGCTCGGTGGAGCTGACCGCCGCCGGCCGCGAATTCCAGCAGCACTGCAAGAGCCTGCTCGCCGGCCTCGACCTGGCGGTGCGCTCGGCCCAGGCCAGCGCCCGCGGCGAGCGCGGCGAACTGCGCCTGAGCTTCACCATGGTCGCCGCCTGGACGCTGCTGCCGACCCTGCTCAAGCGCTACAGCGACGCTTATCCACAGGTGAAGGTGGTGCTCAACGAAGTATTGCCGCGCGACCTCGGCCCGGCGCTGGAAGCCGGCGAGGCCGACGTGGCCCTGACCTTCCCGGCCCACGGGAGCGGCCAGCTGCAATACCGCACGCTATTGCGCGAGCCGCTGTGCGCGGTGCTGCCCAGTGCGCACCCGCTAGCCACGAGCGCCCAGGTGGCGGCCGGGGCCCTGGCGGGGGAATCGTTCATCAGCTTCCCCCACAGCACCGCGCCGGCGCTGCACGAAGCGGTGATGCAATGCTGCCGGGACAGCGGCTTCGAACCGCGCATCCAGCTGGAGCCGCACCTGCAGCAGACCATCGTCAACCTGGTGGCCGAGGGCCTGGGCGTGGCCCTGGTGCCGGACTCGATGCGCAAGATGCAGCTGCCCGGTGCTGCGTTCGTGGCGCTGGAGGCATCGCCACTGGTGGACTATGGGGTGGCGTGGAGTCCGCATAACGACAACCCGTGCCTGGGGGCTTTTCTGCGGTGTGCGGGGGTCAACGACGGCACAGGCTCTTCGTAGGAGCGAGCTTGCTCGCGAACGGTGCTTGCTCGGGACTTTGGGTGTTGTGCGGTAGAGCACCCTCTCCCTAACCCTCTCCCTGAAGGGAGAGGGGACCGTTGGGCAGAAACGGGTATTACGGAGTTAGCCGGCAGCTCTGATGGTTTCCGGCTAAAGCCATGCTCATCTCGGCACGGACAAGCCCCCTCTCCCTTCAGGGAGAGGGCTGGGGAGAGGGGGCGGAGGTGACCTCACGCACAGCGTGGCCGGGAGGCACCGTTCGCGAGCAAGAACTAGGCGTCCCCCCCGCTCCTACACCAACCGCGCATCCAGGCTGTTCTGCGCCAACCGCTGCGCCTGCTCCTTGGTCATCCCCAGGTGCTCGTGCAACGCCTGGAAGTTCTCGCTCACATACCCCCCGAAGTAAGCCGGATCATCCGAGTTCACCGTCACCTTCACCCCGCGCTCCAGCATCGCCAGGATGTTGTGCTGGCCCATGTGCTCGAACACGCACAGCTTGGTGTTGGACAGCGGGCAGACGGTCAGCGGAATCTGCTCGTCGATGATGCGCTGCATCAGCCGCTCGTCCTCGATGGCGCGCACGCCGTGGTCGATGCGTTCGACCTTGAGCAGGTCCAGGGCTTCCCAGATGTATTGCGGCGGGCCTTCCTCGCCGGCGTGGGCCACGGTCAGCAGGCCCTCGGCGCGGGCGCGGTCGAACACGCGCTGGAACTTGCTCGGCGGGTGGCCCACTTCGGAGCTGTCCAGGCCCACGGCGACGAAGGCGTCGCGGAAGGGCATGGCCTGCTCCAGGGTCTTGAAGGCTTCTTCCTCGGACAGGTGACGGAGGAAGCTGAGGATCAGGCCGTGGCTGATGCCCAGCTGCTGCTCGCCGTCCTTCAGCGCGCCCTGGATGCCGCGCAACACCACCTCGAAGGGGATGCCGCGGTCGGTGTGGGTCTGCGGGTCGAAGAAGGGTTCGACGTGGATGACGTTCTGCGCCTTGCACTTGAGCAGGTAGGCCCAGGTCAGGTCGTAGAAGTCCTGCTCGCTGCGCAGCACGTCGGCGCCGGCGTAGTAGAGGTCGAGGAATTCCTGCAGGTTGTTGAAGGCGTAGGCCTTGCGCAGGATCTCGACGTCGGCCCAGGGCAGCTTCACCCGGTTGCGTTCGGCCAGGGCGAACAGCAGCTCGGGCTCCAGGGTCCCTTCCAGGTGCAGGTGCAGTTCGGCCTTGGGCAGGGCGTTGAGCCATTCGTACATGGGTGGTTTCTCGTCATCGGGCTGAATCGATGCAAGTTTAACCCGGCCCGCCATGGCGGCCACCCCGGGCGAGCCGGGGCGGCCGCCCGGCCATCAGAAGGCGAAGTGCGCCTCGTCCAGCGCCATCAGGCAGCCGGCGCCGCCCAGCAGGGCCTCGCGGTGCATGCTGGCGCGCGGCAGGATGCGCCGCAGGTAGAAGTCGGCGCTGGCCAGCTTGGCGCGGTAGAAGTCGCCCTCGCCGCTGCCCGCGTCCAGCGCCGCCTGGGCGGTACCGGCGGCGCGCAGCCAGAGCCCGGCGAGCAGCACGTAGGCGCTGTACTGCAGGTAGTCCACCGACATGGCGCCGATCTCCTGCGCATCGCGGCGGGTGGCGGCCAGCACGTCGGCGGTCAGCCCGCGCCATTCCTGGATGCGCTCGCGCACCACCGCGGCCATGGGCTCCAGCACGGCGTGGGTGGCCAGCGCGGTGCAGGTTTCCGCCAGGTCGGCCTGCAGCGCGGCCATCTCGGCGCCGCCGTCGCCCAGCAGCTTGCGGCGGATCAGGTCCAGCGCCTGGATGCCGTTGGTGCCTTCGTAGATCTGCGTGATGCGGCTGTCGCGCATCAGCTGCTCCATGCCCCATTCGCGGATGTAGCCATGGCCGCCGTAGACCTGCACGCCAAGGCTGGCGACTTCCTGGCCCATGTCGGTGAGGAAGGACTTCACCAGCGGGATCAGCAGCGCCGCGCGCTTGCCGGCGGCCTTGCGGCCCTCGGCCTCGGGGTGGCCATGCTCCAGGTCCAGCTCGCGGGCGCAGAGCGCGGCGAGCATGCGGCTGCCCTCGGTGAGGGTCTTCTGCGTCAGCAGCATGCGCCGCACGTCGGGGTGAACGATGATGGGGTCGGCGGCCTTCTGCGGCTGCGCGGGGCCGGTCAGGGCACGCGATTGCAGGCGCTCGCGGGCGTAGCTCAAGGCGCCCTGGAAGCTGCGCTCGGCGATGCCCAGGCCCTGCAGGCCGACCTGGAAGCGCGCGTCGTTCATCATGGTGAACATGCAGGCCAGGCCCTGGTTGGCCTCGCCCAGCAGCCAGCCGCTGGCGCCGTCGAAGTTCATCACGCAGGTGGAGGCGCCCTTGATGCCCATCTTGTGCTCGATGGCACCGCAGCTCAGTGCGTTGCGTGCACCGGGCGTACCGTCGGGGTTGGCGATGAACTTGGGCACCAGGAACAGGCTGATGCCCTTCACCCCGGCGGGGGCGTTCGGCAGGCGCGCCAACACCAGGTGGACGATGTTCTCCGACAGGTCCTGCTCGCCGCCGCTGATGAAAATCTTGCTGCCGCTGACCGCGTAGCTGCCATCGGCGCGCGGCTCGGCGCGGGTGCGCAGCAGCGCCAGGTCGGTGCCGGCCTGGGGCTCGGTGAGGCACATGGTGCCGGTCCACACGCCGCTGACCATCTTCGCCAGGTAGTCGCGCTGCAGCTCGGCGCTGCCGTGCTTGTACAGCGCCAGCACAGCGCCCTCGGTGAGCCCGGAATAGACGCGGAAGGACAGCGAGGCGGCCATCAGCATCTCGTGGAAGTTCGCCGCCACCAGCTGCGGGAAGCCTTGGCCGCCGAACTCGAGCGGGCCGGTCATGCTCGCCCAGCCGTTGTCGCAGTACTGCCTGTAGGCCTCGCGGAAGCCGTCGGGGGTGGTCACCGCGCCGTCGTGGAGGGTCGCGCCCTGCTCGTCGCTGTTGCGGTTCAGCGGCGCCACCACCTCGCCGGTGTAGCGCGCGCCCTCTTCCAGCACGCCGTCGATCAGCTCGCGGTCCAGGCCGTTGCCCAGCAGCGCGCAGTGGTCGGTCGCGTCGAAGAGTTCGTGGAGGACGAAGCGCATGTCGCGCAGGGGCGCCTGGTAGCTCATGCGTGGTGCTCCTTGTGGATATCGGCGAAACGCCCGCCGCTGGCGGCCAGGCGCTCGATCAGCGCGGCCGGCTGCCAGTGCGCGCCGTGCTGCCCGGCGAGGTCGCGCAGGCGCGCGAGGATGCTCGGCAGGCCCTGGGCGTCGGCCCAGGCCATGGGGCCGCCCTTGTCGGCGGGGAAGCCGTAGCCGTTGAGGTAGACGGTGTCGATGTCGGCGCTGCGGCTGGCGATGCCTTCGTCGAGGATCTTCGCGCCTTCGTTGACCAGCGCCAGCAGGCAGCGCTCGAGGATTTCCTCCGGGCCGATGTCGCGGCGCGCGTAGCCCAGGCGTTCGGATTCGCGCAGCACCAGGGCGTCGACCTCGGGGTCGTGCTCGGCCTGGCGGCTGCCGGGTTCGTAGTGGTAGAAGCCGTTGCCGCTCTTCTGGCCGAAGCGGCCCATCTCGCACAGGCGGTTGTCCACCTGCACGGTGGGCGCGTCCTGGCCCTTGCCGGCCAGCTCGCGGGCGCGCCATTCGAGGTCGATGCCGACCACGTCGAACATGCGGAACGGGCCCATGGCGAAGCCGAAGCCCTGCAGCGCGGCGTCCACCCGGTAGGGCAGCGAGCCTTCGAGGATCAGCCGGCGCGACTCCTGCACGTACTTCTCCAGCATGCGGTTGCCGATGAAGCCGTGGCAGTTGCCGGCCACCACGCTGACCTTGCCCATGCGCCGGCCCAGTTCCAGGGCGGCTTCCAGCACGGTGGGCGCGGTTTTCGCGCCGCGCACGATCTCCAGCAGCTTCATGATGTGCGCCGGGCTGAAGAAGTGCAGGCCGAGCACCTGCGACGGACGCTGGGTCACGGCGGCGATGGCGTCGACGTCGAGGTAGGAGGTGTTGCTGGCGAGGATCGCCGCGGGCTTCAGCGCCGCGTCCAGCTCGCGGAAGATCGCCTGCTTGAGTTCCAGGTTCTCGTAGACCGCCTCGATCACCAGGTCCGCTTCGCGGATCGCTGTGTAGTTGTCCACAGGCGAGATGCGCGCACGCCGGGCCGCCGCCTCGGCCTCGTCGATCCGCCCCTGGCGCACGTTGTGGGCGTAGGTGTCGGCCACCGCGCCCTGGGCCTGCAGCAGCATCTGCGGATTGTTGTCCAGCCACTGCACCTGCACGCCGGCGTTGGCCAGGCACATGACGATGCCGCGGCCCATGGTGCCGGCGCCTATCACCGCAGCGCTGCGAATCGGGGGAGTCTGGCTCATGGTCTTCCTCTTGTTATCAAACGGGCGTTCGAGCAAAAAAGTGACAGTCACCTTAGGGAAGATCGGATTATTTTTGAAATTTAGTCTTGTGATGCGCAGTATTTAGCTAATGAATATAAATACCTTCGACCTGAACCTGCTGCGTGTCTTCGACGCCTTGTTGCGCGAGCGCAGCGTTTCCCGCGCCGCCGAGCGCCTGGCCCTGAGCCAGCCGGCGGTGAGCAACGCCCTGGGCCGCCTGCGCGAGTTGCTCGACGACCCCTTGCTGGTGCGCATCGGCCGCAGCATGCAGCCCACGCCGCGGGCCCTGGAGCTGGAGGCGCCGATCCGCGAGTCGCTGCAGCGCATCCTCCACAGCCTCAGCGGCACCGAGCGCTTCGACCCGGCGCGCAGCCGCCAGCGCTTCACCCTGGCGCTGACCGACTACGCCGAGTTGCTGTGCATGCCGGCGCTGCTGCAGCGCCTGGGCACGGAGGCGCCGGGCGTGGCCCTGGACGTGCGCCACCTGGCCCCGAGCCTGCCGGTGGAGGCGCTGGACAAGGGCCACCTGGACCTGGTGCTGGGCCGCTTCGAGGACATCCCGGCGCGCTTCGCCCGCCGCCCCTGGGCCAGCGAGACGCTGCGCCTGCTGGCGCGCCGCGGGCATCCGCGGGTGAACGGCCCGCTGGACCTCGACGGCTTCCTGAACGAGCGCCACCTGTGGGTGTCCGGCGGGCAGACCAAGGGCATGGTCGACCAGTGGCTGGCCAGCCAGGGCCTGAAGCGGCAGATCGCCTACGTCACCCCCAACTACCTGCAGGCCGCGCAACTGGTGGCCGGCACCGACCTGCTGACGGTGCTGCCGACGCGCCTGGCCGAATACTTCGCCAGGCTGCTGCCGCTGCAGGTGCTGGAGCTGCCCTTCGACGTCGGGCAGTTCCACCTGGAGCTGGTGTACCTGGCCCAGCGCGAGCGCGACGTGGCGTTGCAGTGGCTGCTGGGGCGGATGCAGGAGGCGGCGCCGAGGCCGTAGGCCCTGCGCCGAGATGCTTTTCGTAGGATGGGTTGAGCTTGCGAAACCCATGCGGTCACGGTGATGGGTATCGCTTCGCTCAACCCATCCTACGGGTGCCTCCTGGAACCGTACCGTCCGCGAGGCGTCCCCCTCGCCCCCACGAAAAGCAGAACGCGCCCGAGGGCGCGTTCATTGGCCATCGGCAAACCTCAGAACCGATCGCGAATCACCACCTCGTCCAGCGCCAGCTTGCCCACCCGCGGCTTGGGCGCCACGGCCTGCTTGCCGACGGCGACCATCAGGCCGATCACGTGGTTCTCCGGCAGGTTGATCAGCTTGGCCACGGCGTCGAAGTCGAAGCCGTCCATGGGGCAGGAATCCAGGCCCTTGCCGCGGGCGGCGAGCATCAGCGTCTGGGCCATCAGGCCGCAGCTGCGCATGGTCTCGTCGCGCTGCACCTGGGGCTTACCGCGGTAGTAGGTGTCGATGGCGCCGGCCATGTAGTCCTGCACCTCCTGGGGCGCGCCTTCCCAGACGCGGCGGGCGTTCTTCTCCCAGCTGTCGAGCTGGGCGCAGACCACCACCAGCATCGAGGCGTCGGTCACCTGGGCCTGGCCCCAGGCCACTTCGCGGATGTGCGCGCGCAGTTGCGCGTCGCTGACCTCGACCAGGCGCACGTGCTGCAGGTTGAAGGCCGAGGGCGCGAGCATGGCCAGCTGCAGCAGCTCGTCCTTCTCTTCGCGGCTGAGAGTGAAGGCCGGGTCGTAGCCCTTGACCGCGCGGCGGCTGCGGATGGCTTCGTCGATATGCATGGGGACTCCTTTCGTTGACGGCGAAAAATGCCCGCCATGGTAAACCGCCCGGGCGCAGGCTTGCCGCGGTTTTCCCGATAGGAATCATCGAATCGCTACACTGCCTGCAACGAGGCCTCGTCGCCCTGCCGGGAGCGCGGCGAGGTGAAGGTCAGGTAGCCGTCCTCCACCTTGCCGTGGCGCAGCAGCGCCAGGTCCAGGGCGTAGTTCTGGTAGAGCTTCCAGGGCGTGCGGTCGCCCTGCTTGGGCATCTTGTCGGCGGCGCGCTGGATGTAGCCGGAGTTGAGGTTGAGGAAGGGCTCCTCCTTCACCTGGCCGGCGCCGGCGCGCGGCGTGCACTGGCGCATGCCGATGGCATCCATGTGGTTGATCAGGCGGCAGAAGTACTCGCTGGAGAGGTCCGCCTTGAGCGTCCAGCTGGCGTTGGTGTAGCCGACCACCGCGGCCAGGTTGGGCAAATCGCGCAGCATGATGCCGCGGTAGCCCATGCTCTGGTTGACCTGGAACGGCTTGCCGTCCACCGCCAGCTCCGCGCCGCCGAACATCACCAGGTCCAGGCCGGTGGCGGTGACGATGACGTCGGCCTCCAGCACCTGCCCGGACTTCAGGCGGATGCCCTTGTCGCAGAAGCTGTCGATGTGCTCGGTGACCACCGAGGCCTTGCCCTTGCGCAGCGCCTTGAACAGGTCGCCGTCGGGCACGCAGCACACGCGCTCGTCCCACGGCTTGTAGCGCGGGCTGAAGTGGCGCATGTCGAAGTCCTTGCCCAGTTGGTGCCTGGCCAGCCCCAGCAGGGCCTTGCGCGCCAGGTTGGGGAAGGTCTTGGCGAACAGGAAGAAAACCATCTGCATGGTCACGTTGCGCGCCCGCGCCTGGCGGTACACCCAGGTCTCGGGGAGGAAGCGGCGCAGGAAGTTGGAGATCGGGTCCTTCTGCGGCAGGCTGATCACGTAGGACGGCGAGCGCTGCAGCATGGTGACGTGGCGCGCCTTGTCGGTCAGCGAGGGCACCAGGGTCACGGCGGTGGCGCCGCTGCCGATGACCACCACGCGCTTGTCGGCGTAGTCGAAGCCTTCCGGCCACAGCTGCGGGTGGATGATCTGCCCGCGGAAACTGTCGCGGCCCTTGAATTCCGGAGTGTAGCCGGCCTCGTAGCGGTAGTAGCCGGTGCACATCAGCAGGAACTGCGCGCTCATGCGCACAGGTTCCGGCTCGTCGCCGCGCTGCACGGTCAGCAGCCAGCGCGCGCTGTCGCTGTTCCAGTCGGCCTTGAGCACGCGGTGGCGGTAGCGGATCTTGCGGTCGATGCCGTTTTCCTGCGCGGTCTCTTCGATGTAGTGGCGGATCGAGGGGCCGTCGGCGATGGCCTTGGCGTCGGTCCAGGGCTTGAAGTTGTAGCCCAGGGTGTACATGTCCGAGTCGGAGCGGATGCCCGGGTAGCGGAACAGGTCCCAGGTGCCGCCCATGGCCTCGCGGCCCTCGAGCAGGGCGAAGGTCTTGCCCGGGCAGTGCTTCATCAGGTGGTAGGCGGCGCCGATACCGGACAGGCCGGCGCCGACGATCAGGACATCCAGGTGCTCGACAGACATGGGGGCTCCTCGGCCGGTGGCGGACAACGCCTTGCTGAGTCTAGGAGGAATTTCCTCCCCCGTACCCTACAAGGGCCGCCGCCGGCCGGCGCCCCACCCTAGGATGGGTGGAGCCGCCGCGGCGTTACCCTTGCGCCAGCTGCGCCATCACCCAGGCGCGCACCTGGGCGTAGGGGTAGTCCTCCAGCGCCGCGTAGCCCGGCAGCGTGCGCGCCCGCAGGCGGGTGAAGGCCGGCACGCTGATGCCGCAGAGGAAGCGCGTCACGCAGTCGGCGCTGGGCGGCATGCCGCGGGCGCCCTGGTACTTGTCGAGGAAGGCGGCGCAGCGGCTCTGCAGCGTCTGCCCGTCCAGCGGCGGCAGGGCCGGCGGCTCCGGCAGGTGGGCGACGCGGCCGGCGCAGACCGAGCAGTGCCCGCAGTGCTCCGGCGCCCGCGCGTCGCCGAAGTAGCGGGCCAGGCGCCGGCTCAGGCACTGGTCGCTGGCAAACAGCTCCAGCATGGCGCCGATGCGCGCGATCTCGCTGGCCTCGTGGCGCTTGAAGTAGGCGTACAGCTCGTCGCTGAGCGCATCCATGTCGAAGCCCGCCTCGCGCACCGCGTAGACCTCGGTCATCTGCTTGCTTTCCAGCTCGATCCAGCCGCGCTCCTGGAAGTAGTCCAGGGCCTTGACCACCCGCGCGCGCTCGGCGCCGTGGCGCTGGTAGAGGGCGTCGAAGTCGAGGGTCGACCAGGTGCGCGCCCGCGCCGAGGTACTGAGGATGGCCTCGACGAACTGCCGCCGCTCGCCTTCGAAGTGGCCCAGCAGGGCATCCGGCTCGATGAGGTTCTTGAAGCGGTACTCGGCGAAGTAGGCGAAGCGCGGGGCGATGATGCCGCGCAGCTCCAGCTGCACCAGCAGCGTCTTGAGCGGCAGTTGGCGGATGTTCGACTGGTCCGACAGCGCGGTCAGCATCAGCTCCCACTGGCCGTTGGGCGCCGCGGCGATTTCCGCCAGCACGCTGCGGATGCCCTCGCGCTCGGGGGTGTCGCCGTAGACGAAGTTCTCCAGCACGCTGAGGCTGTCGCGGTTGGCCAGCACCAGGCAGTCCGAGGGCTGGCCGTCGCGCCCGGCGCGGCCGATCTCCTGGCTGTAGTTCTCCACCGACTTGGGCAGGTCGAAGTGCACCACGTTGCGGATGTCGCTCTTGTCGATGCCCATGCCGAAGGCGATGGTCGCGACAATGCAGTTCAGCGCGCCGGCCATGAAGCGCTGCTGGATGGCCTCGCGCTCGGCGTGGTCCATGCCGGCGTGGTAGGCGCGGGCCGGGATGCCGCGCTCGGAAAGGTGCGCGGCGATGTCCTCGGCGGTCTTCTGCTGGGTCACGTAGACGATGCTCGGCTGCCCGGGCCGCGCGCCCAGCCACTCCACCAGGCGGGCGCGCTTGGCGGCGCTGGCCACCGGCTCCACCTGCAGGTTCAGGTTGGCGCGGTAGAAGCCGGTGGTGACCACGTCGGCCTCGGCGATGGCGAACTTGGCGCGCATGTCGGCGATCACCGCCGGCGTCGCGGTGGCGGTCAGCAGCAGCACCTGGGGGATGCGGAACTGTTTCTGGTAGGCCGGCAGCTTCAGGTAGTCGGGGCGGAAGTTGTGGCCCCACTCGGAGATGCAGTGGGCCTCGTCGACCACCAGCAGGGAGATCGGCACTTCGCCGATGAAGTTGCGGAAGCGTTCGTTCTTCAGGCGCTCCACGGAAATCATCAGCACCTTCAGCTCGCCGCTGCGGGCGCGGGCCATGGTCTGCGCCACCTGCTCGCGGCTCTGCGCCGAGTCGATGCTGGCGGCGGCGATGCCGTGGCGGGCGAGGAAGGCCAGCTGGTCCTGCATCAGCGCGATCAGCGGCGACACCACCAGGGTCAGGTGCGGCAGCAGCAGCGCCGGAAGCTGGTAGCACAGCGACTTGCCCGAGCCGGTGGGGAAGATCGCCGCCGCCGAGCGCCCGGCCAGCACGGCGCTGACCGCCGCCTCCTGGCCGGGGCGGAACTGGCGGAAGCCGAAGACGCGTTCGAGGGTGTCGTGCATGCGGGTATCTCCCTTACCGGTCATGGGTGGAAACGCCATGCTAGGGGCAGCCATTGTAGGAGCGAGCTTGCTCGCGAACGAGCCGATTCCGGTTCAGCGGAAAGTACGCTCCTAAGGTAGCCCCATAGGCGCGGACCTTGTCCGCGATCGCGGATAAGATCCGCTCCTACGCTGCCCCACCCACGCCATTCCCCTGTAGGAGCGCGCCCTGCGCGCGAATCGCGGGCAGGGCCCGCTCCTACAGGTTGCCGGGAAGCACGGTATTCCTCCCTCGTAGGAGCGGATCTTATCCGCGAAGCGCGCCAATACGCCCGGCTATCGCGGACAAGCTCCCACAGGGGCCGGCCAATGAAAAAGCCGCCCGGAGGCGGCTCTTTCGGCGAACGGGCGCGCTTACAGCTGCGGGCCGGCGTTCTTGATGGCTTCGCTCACTTCGAACTTCTTGAAGTTCTCGATGAACTTGCTGGCCAGGCCCTTGGCGGCTTCGTCGTAGGCGGCCTTGTCAGCCCAGGTGTTGCGCGGGTTGAGCAGGTTGGTCTCGACGCCCGGGACGGCCTTGGGCACGTCCAGGTTGATGATGTCCAGGTGCTCGGTCTCGGCGCCGACCAGCGCGCCGCTCTGGATGGCAGCGATCACGCCACGGGTGGTCGGGATGTTGAAGCGCTTGCCGACGCCGTAGCCACCGCCGGTCCAGCCGGTGTTGACCAGGTACACCTTGGAGCCGAAGGCCTTGATGCGCTTGATCAGCAGCTCGGCATAGACGCCGGCCGGGCGCGGGAAGAAGGGCGCGCCGAAGCAGGTGGAGAAGGTCGACTTGATGCCGCCGCCCGAACCCATTTCGGTGGAACCGACCAGCGCGGTGTAGCCGGAGAGGAAGTGGTAGGCCGCCTGCTCGTTGTTCAGAATCGACACCGGCGGCAGTACGCCGGTCAGGTCGCAGGTCAGGAAGATCACCGCGTTGGGCTCGCCGCCCAGGTTGGCTTCCGAACGCTTCTCGACGTGCTCCAGCGGGTAGGCCGCGCGGGAGTTCTGGGTCAGGCGGTCGTCGGCGTAGTCCGGGACGCGCGCGTCGTCGAGAACCACGTTCTCCAGCACGGCGCCGAACTTGATGGCCTTCCAGATGACCGGCTCGTTCTTCTCGGACAGGTCGATGCACTTGGCGTAGCAGCCGCCTTCGATGTTGAAGACGACGCCTTCGCCCCAGCCGTGCTCGTCGTCACCGATCAGGTAACGGCTTTCGTCGGCCGACAGGGTGGTCTTGCCAGTGCCGGACAGGCCGAAGAACAGGGTCACGTCGCCCGCTTCGCCGATGTTGGCGGCGCAGTGCATCGGCAGCACGTCCTTCTCCGGCAGCAGGTAGTTCTGCACCGAGAACATGGCCTTCTTCATTTCACCGGCGTAGCGCATGCCGGCGATCAGCACTTTCTTCTGGGCGAAGTTGAGGATGACGCAGCCGTCGGAATTGGTGCCGTCGCGCTCGGGCACGCACTCGAAGTTGGCCACGTTCAGCACCTGCCACTCGTCGCGGCCGGCCGGGTTGTAGGTTTCCGGGTTGATGAACAGCTGACGGCCGAACAGGTTCTGCCAGGCGGTGGCGGTGGTCATCTTGACCGGCAGGTAGTGATCGGCGGCCGAACCTACATGCACGTGGGAAACGAAGTGGTCCTGGGCGTCGTTGAAGGCCTGGACGCGCTCCCAGAGGGCGTCGAACTTGTCGGCCGGGAACGGGCGGTTGATCGCGCCCCAGGCGATGGAGTCCTTGCTGCCGGGCTCTTCGACGATGAAGCGGTCGGCAGGCGAGCGGCCGGTGCGGTGGCCGGTTTCCACCACCAGCGAGCCGTTGTCGGCCAGGCGACCTTCGCCGCGGCGAATGGCTTCCTCGACCAGTTGGGCAACGCTGATATCGGTGTACACGGCTTTGTTGGCTTGCGTCATGTGGGTCCCCATCGGCCGGAGCCGAGTCCTCCAAACATTGCGTAGTGACTTCTAATTCCCACTACAGCGGAAAAAAGTCGCGGGATTATGCCAGAAAAGAACGGTTCTCGTGCAGCCTCTGATCCGGCGAGGGCGTCAATGGTTCGGCTATCGCCCCGATAGCGCCGATCAATGGCGGGTTTGTGACGGCGCCGCGCTGCCGCCGCCGGCGAACAGTTGGGCGATGTCGCTGCCGTCGAAGGCGTAGCGCTGGTTGCAGAACTGGCAGTCGACGGTGATCTCGCCGCCCAGCTCGCCCAGCAGGCGCTCGGCGTCTTCCTTGCCGAGGCTGACCAGGGCGTTGGCCGAGCGCTCCCGCGAGCAGCTGCAGCGGAACACCAGCGGCTGCGGCTCGAACAGGCGCACCGCTTCCTCGTGGTACAGGCGGTGCAGCAGGGTCTCGTTGTCCAGGCCCAGCAGTTCCTCGACGTTGAGGGTGTCGGCCAGGGTGGTCAGGTGCTGCCAGCTGGCCTCGCGGACCTCGGCGTCCTTCAGGCGGTCGGCCGGCAGTTGCTGCAGCAGCAGGCCGCGGGCGTGGCGGCCGTCGGCGCCCAGCCAGAAGCGCGTGGGCAACTGCTCGGAGGTGGCGAAGTAGGACGACAGGCAGTCCGCCAGGCAGGCGCCCTCCAGCGGCACTATGCCCTGGTAGCGCTGGCCGTTCTTCGGGTCCACGGTCATGGTCAGCACGCCGTCGGGCATCAGGTCGAGCAGGCCGGCGCTGTCGCGGATGGCCTCGGCGTCGTAGCGGGCCAGGCCGCGCACTTCGCGGTCGCTGGAGCATTCCACCATGAGCAGCGGCACGGCGCCGCTGGAGCGCGCCTGCAGCACCAGCAGGCCGTCGAACTTCAGGGTGCCGCACAGCAGCGCCGCGGCGGCGAGCATCTCGCCGAGCAACTGGGCCACCGGCTGCGGGTAGGGGTGCTTGGCCAGCACTTCGGCGAAACTGCGTTCGAGCGCCACCATTTCACCGCGAACGTCGGTGTTGTCGAAGAGGAAACGCTGACTTTGATCGATCTGGGACATGCTGGGCACAACGCTGGCTAAGGCACAAATACATGACAAGCTGATGGCAAAGGCCTATAAAGCGCGCTTTGCGACAGCCGCCCGGTTCAGTAAGGGGGAATCGATTCTATGGAGAAAGCTTCGCCGTTCCAAGCCACCTGGTCGTGGCGCCCGTTCATCGCCTGCCATGCGCTGGCCCTGGTCCTGCTGCTGCTCTGGCTGTGGACGCCGACCCGCACCGCCATCGACTTCTTCGACTTCAGCCTGTTCCACGCCCTCAACACGCCGCTGGCGACCAACGAGGCCTGGCGCAACGTCTGGGCGGTGGCCAGCACCCGGCCGTTCGACATTCTGGTCGGGGTCATCCTGCTCCTGCTGCTGATCCGCGGCGACTGGATCTTCAAGGCCGGCCAGGTGCGCGCCGCGACCTTCGGCATGGTGGTGACCATGGTGGTGCTGATGATCGTCCGCACCCTCTATGCCAAGATCGCCCACCACCTGGGCTGGCAGCACGCCAGCATCTCGGCCATCGCCCCGGACGCCGTGCGCCTGGAAGACTTCTTCCGCAGCTGGCAGGACACCCTCTTCGAAGTGAAGGACGAGTCGGCGCGCAGCTTCCCCGGCGACCACGCCTCGGTGCTGCTGGTGTGGGCGCTGTTCCTCAGCCTGTTCGCCCGCAACGCCGTGCAGTGGCTGGTGGTCTGGGCCCTGGCCCTGCTGTTCATGCTGCCGCGCCTGGTGGCCGGCGCCCACTGGGGCCAGGACGACTATATAGGCGGCGTGCAGATGGCCCTGCTGGCCCTGGCCTGGAGCTGCTTCACCCCGTTCGCCGCCTGGGCCAGCGCCGGCCTGGTGCGCCTGAGCGAGCCGCTGTTCGCCCTGCTGGCGAAGGTGCCGCTGCTCAACCGCCTGAGCGTGATCGCCGCCTGAGGCGCATTCCGGAACCCCCGTCACGGCGGTAATGCTGTTCACTTAAGCGATATGTGGCGGTTCAGCGAAGGTGCACCAGCCTGGCCTCGCTCCCTCACCCCAGCCCTCTCCCAAAGGGAGAGGGGGCTGTTCGGAGCGTGCGGGGAGTTCGGCGTCATCCCGGAACGCCTGCCTCCTCTCGTCATTCCCGAGAACGCGAACCCTGGGTTCGCGAGCAAGCTCGCTCCTACGAAAAGCCAAAGCGCATTCGCTCTGGCTTTTGGACTTCCAGAGAAATACCCGAGCGCACCGGAACGCC